>NZ_JAOTGF010000002.1:0-133511 GCF_044427305.1 Streptococcus sp. 2021WUSS109 | reverse complement strand
GTAAAAATGAGGACAGGGAAGCCTTTTTATTTTGTCCAAATAGCCACTATTCTGGCAAAAAGACGGACTATCAGACCAATAAACAGAAAAAGACAAACATCAAGCGAGATGTTTGTCTTCATTCTGAGCTGGGCAAGACATCATAGAGGTCTTGCCCAGCTTCATTTTTAAAAGGTGTAATCTTTCAGAATTTCAATAGACTCAATTTTTACATCTGTTTTAGGTTTATCGCTATTGTCTGTTTCGACGGAAGCGATTTTATCCACGATGTCCATCCCTTCAATGACTTGACCAAATACGGTATGCTTGCCATCTAAGTTTGGATTGCCTCCGTTTTTATAAGCGTCAATGATTTTACCAGGATAGCTAGAACTAGAGAGTTGGCTAGACATGTCTGTTGTATTTTGATTGATGAAAAACTGACTTCCATTTGTTCCCGCGCCAGCATTTGCCATAGAAAGTGAGCCACGAATGTTATAAAGGAAAGCTGAAATCTCGTCTTTAAAACCATTCCCAGCATCAATAGTAGTATCTTTTCCGGCCCAGATAGACTCTCCACCAGTACCATTTCCAAGAGGATCGCCACCTTGAATCATGAAATCCTTAATGACACGATGGAAGATCGTTCCATTATAGTATCCTTCCTTCGCATGAGTCAGAAAGTTTTCTACAGTTAGTGGAGCTTGCTCGGGGAAGAGTTTTATAGTGATGTCGCCTTCGGTTGTTTTTATTTTAATAGCAGCCTCATTTTCACCAATTTCATTGGAAAGTTGGGGGAATGTAGCTTTAGGATTGTTAATGGCGTATGCCAAATCTTTGGCATATTGGCTAGAAGCAGTTGTATCAGCTGTCGTAGTCGAGCTTGGACTAGAGCTAGATGCTGTAGAAGATGAGCTATTAGCTGTCGAGTTGTTTGTGCAGGCAGTTAGCAAGATGCTCGAAGCTAGAGCAAGAACTAGTATTTTTTTCATTGAAAATCCTTTCTTGTCTTGTTCAAAATTATGCTCATTCTACCATGAAATATGGATTTTTTCAATTTTTATCTAGTATAAAAAGTGTATTCAAAACAATAATATGATATACTATATTTACAGATGTAAAAGGAGAATAATGATGTTTGAGAACTTGTTTGACCCAGATGGAAGCCTAGTATGGCATACGGCCCTTTTCTACAGTTTTTCCGCAATCATATTAGCGACAGTTTGTTTCCATATCATTAAAAATTTTATGGAATGGCACCACAACAATCGGGCACCCAAAGAATCTTGCAAGGCTAAGCTTGTCTCTAAACGAACCCATGTTTTTGGTAACGAAGTAGCACGAACCAATTATTATGTAACGTTTGAATGGGAGGGAAAACGGCAGGAATTTCGCCTTCGTTCAGATGAATATACCCTTTTAGCAGAGGGAGATATAGGCACTCTGCATTTTCAGGGGACTCGTTTCCTAAGTTTTGAACGGCTCTAAGAGTCGTTTTTCTTTGGAGAATATCCCTATCTAGTGTATAATGGTTTGAACACATGTTCGTACAACGCAAAAGAGGTATTTAAGATGATTCAATCAATCGGACAAGTTATGTTATATGTGAATGATATTGAGGCTTCAGCTCAATTTTGGAAAGAGAAAATGGGATTTGAACGTGTAGAAAAACAAGTGCAAGGCCCCCAAACTTCTTACATTATTGCACCTAAATCAGATAGTGAGGTACAATTTGTACTTCATGATAAGGCGGAGGTTGCTGAAATGGAGCCAGAATTAAACTTAGGTACACCATCAATCTTAATGACATCAGTAGATGTAGCCAAAACTTACGAAGAACTTGTTGAACGTGGTGTCACAACGAATCCAGTCATGGACCTTGGTTTCATGAAGGTAATTAGCTTTGCAGACAATGATGGAAATTATTACGCAATTCGTGAGGTAAAGTAAATGTCACTCCAGAATCGTGTTGAAGAAATGTATAAAGACCACGAGGTCAAACCCTATATTTCCCCCGAGCGTGACTTGGCAGCCTGGCTTTTGGAGGCCAAACCCGTTCCCAAACGCAATATGGTTCGTCTGGAAGAAGGAATTTTGCCAGGAGATATTATTTTATTATGGCGGATTAGCCTGGGTTCTTTTGAAACGACGACGCCCTACTCAAAATATTTCGAGTATATGTATGGCATCAACGGTCCTGCTCACATGGAGCAGTTGATCGCAGACGGTTATGCCTATGTGGAATCGGCCTTTGATTCCCTAGACCACATCACCTCCACTGCCAAGAAGAATATCCTCAAGGCAGAAGGCGTGACAGGCCTGTCCAAGATGAAGGCGGCAGACCTCGACACTGCCCTCAAGGACAACTTGACAGAAGAAAAGCTAGCTCCATACTTTGCTGTCCGAGGTTATGCCTTGACGGAAAAAGGCAGAGCTGCTCTCGAGAATCACCCAGAAGTCATTGACAAACACCCAAAGAAGAAGATGTAGACTGGCAAGGCTGGTCTATTTTTTCTCCCATGAAAATTCTTCCCAATTATGATAAAATAAAGAGATTGAGAAAGTTGAGGTATCTATGAGAAAGACAAGTAAAAAAGGAAAGGCTACGAGGCGACCAACCAAGGCAGAATTAGCACAGCAAGAACGTGTTAAAAATATCACCCTTCGAGTATTGGGTCTTTTATTCATTGCCTTTGCAGCCAGTCGCCTAGGTGTGTTTGGAGTGACCAGCTACAATATTTTCCGGCTATTATTTGGTAGTCTGGCCTATCTATTATTGGCAGGTACATTTATCTACCTTCTTATTCCCAAAGTCTTACGCGAAAGAGAAGGGACCATATCGGGCTTCTGGCTGATTGTTATCGGGTTATTAATTGAATTTCAGGCTTATTTAGACTGGACCTATCAAGGGAGTGACCTATTCGGTCATACTCTAAAATTGGCCTTGTCAGACCTAGCTAAGTTTCAGGTAACAGCATTTCTAGGCGGAGGGATGATTGGAGGTATCTTCTATCTGCCAGTCTCCTTCCTCTTTGCAAATGTCGGTTCCTTCTTCATCGGTCTTCTAGTGATAGCATTTGGTATCTTTTTTGTAAGCCCATGGTCTGTTTATGATGTTGCCGATGGCTTGGCGGTTGCCAAAGATAAGTTGGCGGAGACGCAGGTAAAAAGAGCAGAGCTTCGAACACAGAAGAAAGCAGAACAAGAAGAAAAACGTCAGCAAGAATTAGCTCGTCTAGAAGAGGAACGCCTTCGTCTAGAGGAAGAGGAAGAGTCAGCTCGGGCTTTGGCACTGGTAGATAGACATGTCGATTTAGAAACGGGTGAAATCCTCGAAGAAGAGCCTGTTCAAGTACCGATTATTTCAGAATATGACCACTTAGACATAGAAGATGAATTTCCTATTATGTTGGCAGAAGATGACCAACCAGCACAATCAAACTCGGCAAGCCAGGCTTCTGAACCAAATGAGTTTGAGAAGGACGAGACAGATGTGCAGATTGATTTCAAGCCTAAGCAGAGACTAGCATATAAACTTCCGTCCATAGACTTATTTGCTCCTATAAAAGCTAAGAGTCAGTCCAATGAAAAACGAATTGTTCGTCAGAATATTAAAGTTTTAGAAGACACCTTTGCCAGTTTTGGAATCAAGGTAGTAGTTGAGCGTGCTGAGATTGGACCATCGGTAACCAAGTATGAAGTCAAACCAGCAGTCGGCGTCCGTGTCAATCGGATTTCTAACCTAGCTGATGATTTGGCTCTAGCCCTTGCGGCTAAAGATGTCCGTATTGAAGCTCCTATCCCAGGAAAATCTCTGGTCGGTATTGAAGTTCCAAACTCCGAAGTGGCTACAGTACCTTTCCGTGAGCTCTGGGAACAATCTAAAACAGACCCAGACAAACTTCTGGAAATTCCTCTCGGTAAGGCAGTCAATGGTTCCGTCCGTTCCTTTAACCTAGCACGTATGCCCCATCTATTGGTGGCTGGTTCAACTGGTTCAGGGAAGTCTGTTGCTGTCAACGGTATCATCTCTTCAATTCTCATGAAAGCTGGTCCAGACCAAGTTAAGTTCATGATGATTGACCCAAAAATGGTCGAATTATCGGTCTATAATGATATTCCCCACCTATTGATTCCCGTTGTGACCAACCCACGCAAGGCTGCTCGAGCTCTTCAAAAAGTAGTGGATGAAATGGAGAAACGCTATGAGTTGTTTAGCCAGATTGGTGTCCGAAACTTGGAAGGTTATAATGCGAAGGTCGAAGAATTTAATAGCCGTTCAGAAGAAAAACAGATTCCACTTCCTCTCATTGTGGTAATCGTAGATGAGTTGGCAGACTTGATGATGGTAGCCAGCAAGGAAGTGGAAGATGCCATTATTCGCTTGGGACAGAAGGCTCGTGCAGCAGGTATCCACATGATTCTTGCTACCCAGCGACCATCTGTTGATGTTATTTCAGGTTTGATTAAAGCCAATGTACCATCTCGTATCGCCTTTGCCGTATCAAGCGGTACAGATAGTCGGACGATTCTAGATGAAAACGGTGCTGAAAAACTCTTGGGTCGCGGTGACATGCTCTTTAAACCGATTGATGAAAACCATCCAGTCCGCTTGCAAGGTTCCTTTATATCCGATGATGATGTAGAAGCAATAGTTGGCTTTATCAAGGATCAGGCAGATGCAGATTATGATGAATCCTTTGATCCAGGTGAAGTGGCAGAAGGTGATGGCGATGCAGGTTTTGGTGATGCTGGAGGAGATCCACTTTTCAACGAAGCACGTGCCTTGGTAGTTGAGACACAAAAAGCCAGCGCCTCTATGATTCAACGACGCTTGTCTGTTGGTTTTAACAGGGCAACACGCCTCATGGAAGAGCTAGAAGCAGCGGGTGTCATTGGTCCAGCTGAAGGAACAAAACCTAGAAAGGTATTGGAAACACAATAATGAAATTTGATGCAGTTCATCATATTGCAATTATCGGTAGTGACTACGACAAAACAAGAGAATTTTATGTTGAGAAACTAGGCTTTGAACAGGTGGATGAGCATATTCGCCCAGAAAAAAATGATATTCTCTTCAATGTCAAAAAAGGCAATCTGATTTTGGAAATTTTCATCAAACCAGATGCGCCAATGCGTCCTGCCCTGCCCCATCCTGAACATACAGGTCTACGCCATCTAGCCTTTCAGGTTGCAGATGTGGAAGCCTGTCTGGAAGAGTTTGACCGTTTGGACATCCGACATGAAGTCCTGCGAACAGATGATTTTGATGGTAAAAAAATGGCCTTCTTCTTTGATCCAGATGGCCTCCCTCTAGAAATTCATGAATAAGTCCATCTTTTCATGCCTAGAGAGGCCTTTCAATATGACAACTAATTAATACTCTTAGAAAATCAAAATCATACGCTGTTGACTTGATTTGATGAAGGTCAGTTCTATCTATAGTCATTTGAATTAACTTTGATACATCGTCACTTTCGGCTTGCCGTACTCTGCAGAAGTGACTTGCTTTGCAAGTTATATCTCCAACCTAGCACAGCCACTAGGCTGTGCTAGCAACCTGCACCTCAGTTCCTTGTCTGAAAGCTAATTCATTCGACTATACATCTACGTCGCCTTGTCTGATTTAGTATAAAAAGAATCCCCACTGCGCCTGCAATGGGGATTTATTATGCCATCTATGAAAGGATGGATGATTTTAGGATTTTAAAGTGAAGACCGCAATAACCAAAGCTAGATACATCAAAAAAGTCAAGATAAAACTAGCTCGCCAGAAAATCTTGAAGAAACGGCGATATAAAAAATTCTTTTTCTTTAAAAGGAAGAAACCACAAAGACCAATCGCTAGTAGTGAGAGTGCTAGGATAAGCTGAGGCAGTAGACTGTTATAGTAGGCCTTGTCCGAAATCAGATAAAATTCAATTGCATAGAGAGGAAAGGCAATGTCTGCAAAGTTCCATCCTCGGTTTTGCAACCTAAAAAACTTGACAGCAATTATCGAAATGGCCAAGGTTAGAAAGATAAATAGGAAGGCTACTATTTTTAAAAATATAATCGATTCAAACATACATTCATTCTATAAAAAATGTGAAAAAAAGTAAACCTAAAGCTTGCATTTCTTTGAAATTCGTGTATAATGAAAAGGTATGTGTAAAACACATATTTGTGGGAGGTAAAAATCTTTAATTACCGCCAAAACCACAATAGGAGGATTTTATATCATGGCTAAAAAAGTCGAAAAACTCGTAAAACTTCAAATTCCTGCAGGTAAAGCTACTCCAGCTCCACCAGTCGGTCCAGCACTTGGTCAAGCAGGTATCAACATCATGGGATTCACAAAAGAGTTTAACGCTCGTACAGCTGACCAAGCTGGTATGATCATCCCAGTAGTTATCTCTGTGTATGAAGATAAATCATTCACTTTCATCACTAAAACACCACCAGCTGCTGTTCTTTTGAAAAAAGCTGCAGGTGTTGAAAAAGGTTCAGGTACACCAAACAAAACTAAAGTTGCAACAGTTACTCGTGCACAAGTACAAGAAATTGCTGAAACTAAAATGCCTGACTTGAACGCTGCATCTCTTGAAGCTGCAATGCGTATGATCGAAGGTACTGCTCGTTCTATGGGATTCACTGTTACTGACTAAGTAGCGCCCAAGATTATCTGATTACAAGGAGACATATAACATGGCTAAAAAAAGCAAAAACTTGCGTGCTGCTCTTGAAAAAATCGACAGCACAAAACTTTACAGCGTAGAGGAAGCTGTTGCTCTTGCAAAAGAAACTAACTTCGCTAAATTTGATGCGTCAGTTGAAGTTGCTTACAACTTGAACATCGACGTACGTAAAGCAGACCAACAAATCCGTGGTGCAATGGTATTGCCAAATGGTACTGGTAAAACTTCACGCGTTCTTGTTTTCGCACGTGGTGCTAAAGCAGAAGAAGCAAAAGCTGCTGGTGCAGACTTTGTTGGTGAAGACGACCTCGTTGCTAAAATCAACGGTGGTTGGTTGGACTTCGACGTTGTTATCGCAACTCCAGATATGATGGCTGTTGTTGGACGTCTTGGTCGTGTACTTGGTCCACGTAACTTGATGCCAAACCCTAAAACTGGTACAGTAACAATGGATGTTGCTAAAGCAGTTGAAGAGTCTAAAGGTGGTAAAATCACTTACCGTGCTGACAAAGCAGGTATCGTACAAGCTCTTATCGGTAAAGTATCATTTGACGCTGACAAACTCGTTGAAAACTTCAAAGCTTTCCACGATGTAATGGCTAAAGCTAAACCAGCTACAGCTAAAGGTACTTACATGACTTCAGTATCTATTACAACAACACAAGGTGTTGGTATCAAAGTTGATCCTAACTCACTTTAATCAATAGAAAGATTGTCTTAGGGCAATCTTTTTTTTGAGATTTTCTTGACAAGCACTTAATTTCGATTTATACTATATTCAATTTACATAAAAGGAGTTATCCGATGAAAGTAGCAGAGAAAGAAGAGCTTTATAAATACCTTTCTGCAGCCTACAACCTTCCGCAGGAAGCATTTTCAGAAGCCCTGCGTGAAAAAATATTGGAGGTGGCAGGTCAGCTGGACAAGGAGGAAAATCTCTATATACTGGCAGGACACTTAAGTCGCTTTATCAATGCAGAGTTAACAGCTCTGACTTGCCGATCGCCTAAGGAATTGGTGCAACTAGCCCATTACCTTCAAGAGGTTCAAAACCATTATCGCTATGCTAGTCTTTTTCCAGGAAAGGTAAAATAGGAGAAAACATGACAGAATATACAAAACCACTCGTTTGGAAGTGGGAAGATGAAAATGACAACCGATCTGGCAACCGTCCAACAGCAGGTAGTCGTTTTGAGCAAGCTTTACCAAAAGGAGAGAAGTCTTTCCAAGTCTATTCATTGGGGACGCCGAATGGCATTAAGGTTGCTATTATGTTGGAGGAGTTGAAAGAGTTAGGTATTTCAGAAGCTGAATATGACCTCTTTCTCATCAATATCGGTCAAGGAGACCAATTTGGCTCCGATTTTGTTGCCATCAACCCCAACTCCAAAATACCAGCTATGGTAGATTATTCCGAGCAAGAACCGATTTCGGTCTTTGAATCAGCCAATATTCTCCTCTACTTGGCAGAAAAGTTTGAGGCCTTCCTACCAAAAGCTTGGGCAGAGCGGACAGAGGTTCTTAATTGGCTCTTCTGGCAAACTGGCGCCGCTCCATTTGTTGGTGGAGGATTTGGACATTTCTTCCATTACGCTCCGACAGCGCAAGAATATCCGATTAATCGCTATACAATGGAAACTAAGCGTCAGCTGGATCTCTTGGATCAGCTATTGGCGACAAGAGAATATATAGCTGGAAATACCTATACCATCGCAGATATTGCTATTTGGTCTTGGTATGGTCGCTTGGTGCAAGGAGAACTATATCCAGGTTCGGCAGAATTTTTAGATGTTGATTCTTACAAGCATCTAAAGACCTGGGTAGAGAAAATAGCTCAGCGCCCAGCTGTACAACGAGGGTTGACAGTGAAATATCATTCAATTGATAATTAATTGACTTGCCCACCTTATGGGTGGGTTTTTCTTTTACTTTGGTATGATAAAAGTTTATAATGAAAGAGTTAGACTTTGTGAAAATCCAAAAATAGAAATTAATAATTGATACTCAATGAAAATCAGAATTAGACTAGGCGACGTAGATGCAGATAGAACTGAAGTTCACCAAATCAAGTCAACAACGTCTGATTTTGATTTTCGAAGAGTATGAGTTTTTCCTGTCTTATATTTACATAGAAAGTAATAGAAAAATGTCCGAAAAAGTTGAAATGCAGCAGTCCAAAGAACAGGCGACAATGGCCAGAGGCTTGGCTTGGTTGACTGCTGGAAATATTCTTAGTCGCCTGCTTGGTGTTGCCTATGTTATTCCCTGGTATATTTGGTTAGGGGAATATCGAGCTGAAGCCAATGCCCTCTTTAGTATGGGGTATCAAATCTATGCCAACTTCTTATTGATTTCAACAGCTGGTCTTCCGACAGCTATTGCTAAACAAGTAGCTAAATACAATGTCTTGGGTAAAGAAGAGGTGTCGCTTTACTTGGTCAGAGAATTCTTCAAGCTCATGTTGGTCTTTGGAGCTGTCTTTGCAGGGGTCATGTATCTAAGTGCTCCGTGGTTGGCAGACGCATCGGGGTCGAAGGAAAAGTTACTTCCAGTCATGTATAGTCTAGTCCCGCCTCTCTTTATCTTCCCAGCCATGAGTATCTTGCGTGGTTTTTTCCAAGGTCGGCACGATATGAAGCCCTATGCGATCAGCCAGCTTGCAGAGCAGCTGGTACGGGTTATCTGGATACTGGCAGCAACATTTATGATTATGAAGTTGGGTAGCGGTGACTATCTTGAAGCAGTTGTCCAATCTACCTTTGCAGCTTTTGTCGGGATGATTGCTAGTGTTGGGATTTTAGTTTATACTTTATGGAAGCAAGGTTACCTTGGTAAGTTGCTTCATGCTAAGAAACAAAAGATTTCTTTGGATACAGGTCAACTTATTAAGGAAACTGTTCGAGATGCGATTCCAATTATCATTTTAGGTCTAACGATTCAATTATTGCAGTTTATTGACCAAGTCACCTTTATTCGTGTTATGGAAAGAATTACGGATTACAGTAATTCGGAACTTTTGGAACTTTATTCATATATGGCTGCCAATCCAAGTAAGATTACGATGATGATTATCGGGATTTCACTGAGTTTGGGAAGTGTTGCTATTCCATTGATTACAGAGAAATTTGTCAAGAAAGATTTGAAGGCGGCGTCTCATTTAGTGGCGGATAATCTACAGTTACTCTTTATATTCACTATACCGGCAATTGTTGGAACAGTCCTGTTAGCTGGGCCACTCTATACGATTTTTTACGGACCGTCAGAGCCTATCGCCATTACTCTATTCATTTGGAACTTATTTTTAATTTTACCTCTGGGACTATATTCTGTCATTAGTGTGGTCATTCAAGCGATATTTGAAAATAGAAGAGCCATTTATTATTTCTTGATTGGGATGCTAGTGAAAATCGTTTTACAAGTACCAATGATCTATGTCTTTAAGGTATATGGTAGCTTTATCTCAACGATATTTGGGTTGGGAATTATGCTGTACCTCTTCTATAGACGAATTGACAAGGTTCTGCATATTGATGAAAGACTAGTGATAAAAGATATTGCGACCATTAGTTGGATTTCTATCGTAATGGGACTCATTGTATGGGGGATTGAATTTGTCCTGAATCTTATCCTTCCAGCAAATGGCTATGTATCTAGCTTTATCCACTTGGTTGTTGCAGGTGGAGCAGGTATGCTTGTCTTTGTCATCTTGACCTTGAAGACTCGTCAGCTAGATCGTTTAATTGGAAGTCGGGCTCAGAGTTTACGTAGGAAATTGCGCCTAGGCTAGTTTGTTTTAAAAATCTCTATTTTCTACTATTGAAAAGCTGGGAAAAAGAGGCGTTTTAGAATGTGAGAAGGAAAGTTCGTTGAGGATTTTCCTTTTTTCTTGGAGATTTCAGTATAAAAAAAACGGTTTTTGTGGTAGAATAGTAGGGATAAAAAAGAGGAGAGAGATGATGAAACCTAAATACGAACGTATTCTAATCAAACTATCTGGTGAGGCCTTGGCTGGTGAACGTGGTGTCGGTATTGACCTTAAAACTGTTCAGGAAATGGCAAAGGAAATTCAGGAAGTCGCAGAATCAGGTATTCAGATTGCCCTTGTTATTGGTGGTGGTAACCTTTGGCGTGGAGAACCTGCTGCTGAAGCGGGTATGGATCGAGTTCAAGCAGACTATACAGGCATGTTGGGGACTGTTATGAATGCTCTTGTAATGGCTGATTCCCTTAAACAGCTTGGTGTGGATACACGTGTGCAGACAGCGATTGCGATGCAGTCAGTTGCAGAGCCTTATATTCGTGGTCGTGCTCTTCGTCATCTTGAAAAAGGTCGCATTGTTATTTTTGGAGCTGGTATTGGTTCTCCGTACTTCTCAACGGATACGACAGCAGCTCTTCGTGCTGCAGAAATTGAAGCAGATGCGATTTTGATGGCTAAAAATGGTGTGGATGGCGTCTACAATGCTGATCCGAAGAAAGATGCTAATGCAGTTAAATTCAATGAATTGACCCACCGTGAAGTGATTAGTCGTGGTTTGAAAATCATGGATGCGACAGCATCAACTCTCTCAATGGACAATGATATTGATTTGGTCGTGTTCAATATGAATGAACCAGGAAATATTAAACGTGTTGTCTTCGGTGAGCCAATCGGTACTACCGTTTCAAATTCTTCAGAAGAAAAATAAATCATATCGTCATTTAGTTTTTCTTTTATTACTTCGTTAATTCGCCTTGCCTAACTTCAGTTATGCCTGTGGCTCGTTGCCTAGTACTAAAAGTAAACTAAAAGACTATAAAAAATACAAAGAAGGAAGTCTTATGTCTAAAGAAATTATTGCTAAAGCGCAAGAGCGCATGAACCAATCTCATCAGAGTTTGGCACGTGAATTCAGCCACATTCGTGCTGGCCGTGCCAATGCTAGTTTGTTGGACCGTATTTCAGTTGAGTACTACGGTTCTCCAACGCCATTGAACCAGTTGGCTGGTATTACAGTGCCAGAAGCGCGTGTTCTATTGATTACTCCATTTGATAAGTCAATCTTGAAGGATATTGAGCGTGCTTTGAACGCTTCAGATCTTGGTTTGACGCCTCAATCTGATGGTACTGTTATCCGTTTGGTTATTCCTGCCCTTACAGAGGAAACTCGTAAGAACTTGGCGAAGGATGTGAAAAAAGTTGGCGAAAATTCAAAAGTTGCTATCCGTAATATCCGTCGTGATGCCATGGATGAAGCCAAAAAAGCTGAAAAAGCAAAAGAAATCACTGAAGACGAATTGAAGTCACTTGAAAAAGATATTCAAAAAGTAACAGATGATGCTATCAAAACAATTGATAAAATGACTGCCGACAAAGAAAAAGAATTGTTGGAAGTTTAATCAACACGTTTTTAGGCTATAACAACAGATCATCACCGGTCTGTCTAACTTCCAGTGGTGTATCAATAAGAAATCTAATGGAGGGGAGTTAGACAGACTCCCCCTTTTTTAATCAGAAAGAAGAAAATCATGAATGATTTATTAGCACAGTATATCGTTGGCTTAGTGACTGACGAAAATGATCAGTTTTACTTTGTCCAAAAAGAGGGTAGAACCTTTGCTCTTTCTAAGGATGAAGGAGAACATAGTCTAGGTCAATCTGTTAAGGGATTTGCCTATACCGATATGAAACAAAAACTCCGTTTGACAACTAAGGAAGTTGGGGCGAGTCGTACCAGCTTTGGTTGGGGAACTGTCACAGAGGTACGTAAGGATTTGGGTGTCTTTGTGGATACAGGTCTACCAGACAAGCAAGTGGTTGTTTCCTTGGACATTTTGCCTGAAATCAAGGAACTCTGGCCGAAAAAAGGGGATCAGTTGTACGTCAAATTAGACGTCGATAAGAAGGACCGTATTTGGGCTCTGCCAGCTTTTCAAGAAGATTTTCAGAAAATGGCTGGACCTGCTTATGATAATATGCAAAATCAAAATCTGCGAGCGATTGTCTATCGTTTGAAAATGAATGGTACTTTTGTTTATTTGCCAGACAACAACATGCTTGGTTTTATCCACCCAAGTGAACGATTTGCGGAACCACGTCTGGGTCAGGTTTTGGAGGCGCGTGTCATCGGCTACCGTGCAGTTGATCGGACCTTGAACTTGTCTCTCAAGCCACGTTCATTTGAGATGCTGGAAAATGATGCTCAGATGATATTGACTTATCTGGAAAGCAATGGAGGTTTCATGACCTTGAATGATAAGTCTGCTCCGGAAGACATCAAGGCCATCTTTGGTATTTCCAAAGGGCAATTCAAAAAAGCTCTAGGTGGTTTGATGAAGGCTGGAAAAATTAAACAGGATTCTTTTGGAACAGAGTTGGTATAGGGGGCGTCTATGCTAGTATATATTGCTGGTAGTGGAGCAATGGGGTGTCGGTTTGGTTATCAATTGTCTAAGACAAATCATGAAGTGATTTTGCTGGATAATTGGGAAGAGCATATCGAAGCGATTCGAGAAAACGGCTTGAAAGTGACTGGAGATGTAGAGGAAACGATACAGCTGCCCATCATGAAACCGACCGAAGCAACGAGAGAAGCAGATTTTATCATTCTACTGACAAAGGCTGATCAGTTGCCAAAGATGTTGCGGGATATTAAACCGATTATCGGTCCAACTACCAAGGTTTTAAGTCTCTTGAATGGTTTGGGGCATGCGACGACCATGCGTCGGTACGTGCCAGATGAAAGTATCATGGTTGGAGTGACCATGTGGTTGGCGGGACTAAAGGGTCCTGGACATGCTCATTTAGAAGGTCCGGGTTCTATCTCCGTTCAGCATATTCTTGGTGATGAGCAATCAGTTGCGGATATTATTGAAATGCTGAATGAAGCTGGGCTAAATGTGACCTATGACAATCATGTTGTCAGCGCCATTTGGCAGAAAGCCTGTGTCAATGGTGTGATGAATCCAACTTGTACCATTTTAGACTGTACAATTGGTGAATTATTTGGTACGGAGGCTGGACTGAATCTAGTACAGGGGATTTTCAAAGAATTTATTGCTGTTGCTAAGTCTGAGGCAGATGGAATTGACGAAGAAGCTATTTGGAAATATGTTATTGATGCTTCGAAGAAGGCTTCCAATCACTATCCATCTATGCACCAGGACTTGGTCCAACACGGTCGAAAGACAGAAATTGATTATCTGAATGGAGCAGTTGTTTTTAAGGGCAAACGTGCAGGTATTCCTACGCCATACTGTCAGATGATAACAGATATGATTCATGCCAAGGAAAGTATGTTGGGGTTGAGATAGGAGAAAGTCATGCTGATTGAAGTGGACACGATTGAAGAATATATGGCTGCCTTGCCTGAAAATCGGAAGGAAGCAGTTGAACGACTCCATCAAGTGATTGTGGAACAGTTACCAGCTGGTTTTGAAGTAGGCATCTTGGGAGGTATGATTAACTATTATGTGCCGCTTGCTGCCTACCCCGATGGTTATCATTGCACACCGGGAGAGCCCCTGCCATTCCTTTCCTTGGCATCACAAAAGGCACACATCGCCCTCTACCACATGGGAATCTATATGGACCAAGAATTGAATGATTGGTTCGTTGCTGCTTATCAAGCACAGGTGCCTACCAAACTGGATATGGGCAAGTCCTGTGTTCGTATGAAAAATCCCAAGAATATTCCTTATGAATTGATTGGGGAATTGGTTAGTAAGATGTCTATGGAGCGCTATATAGAGCTCTACGAAAAAAATCATAGAAAGTAGATGTAGTGAGAAGAAGTTTTTATTCTTGGTTGATGACCCAGCGCAACCCGAAAAGTAATGAACCAGTAGCTATCTTAGCAGATTATGCCTTTGATGAATCTGATTTTCCTAAGCAATCAGATAATTTCGATGAAGTCAGTCGTTTTTTGGAGGAATCGGCCAGCTTTGCCTTTTCCATGTCTGATTTTGATGCGATTTGGGAAGATTATTTGGGACATTGATGGATAAAATAGTACAAAATAGCCTTGTTTGGGCTATTTTTGTTATAATAGAGAAAAGCACAGGAAAAGGAGCAACTCTTGCTAGAACATTCAATTGATATTCAACTCAAGCATCCAGATGATTCGTTTAGCCTATTTGGTTCGAATGAACGCCATCTGAGATTGATGGAACAGGAACTAGGTGTGGTTATTCATGCTCGTACGGAAAAAGTGCAGGTGATTGGACAGGAAGAACATGTAGAACAGGCACGTCTTGTTATCCAGTCTCTCCTTGTCTTGGTGAGTCGTGGTTTGGTTATCAATACACCAGATGTGGTCACAGCTATTTCCATGGCAAAAAATGATGAGATAGAGAAATTCGTTGCCCTCTATGAAGAAGAGATTATCAAGGACAACTATGGCAAACCCATTCGCGTAAAGACTCTTGGACAAAAACTCTACGTGGACAGCGTAAAGCGTCATGACATCGTGTTTGGAATCGGTCCTGCTGGTACAGGTAAGACCTTCTTGGCGGTTACTCTAGCTGTAACAGCCCTCAAGCGGGGACAGGTCAAACGCATTGTCCTGACCCGTCCTGCGGTCGAGGCAGGCGAAAGTTTAGGCTTTTTACCAGGGGACTTAAAAGAAAAAGTAGACCCCTATTTGCGTCCTGTCTATGATGCCCTCTACCAGATTTTGGGCAAGGAGCAGACCACGCGCCTAATGGAGCGCGAGATTATCGAAATTGCACCGCTGGCCTATATGCGTGGTCGGACTTTGGAAGATGCCTTTGTCATCTTGGATGAGGCACAAAACACCACCATTATGCAGATGAAGATGTTCCTAACCCGTCTGGGCTTTAATTCCAAGATGATTGTCAATGGGGACATTAGCCAGATTGACCTGCCACGCAAGGTTAAGTCAGGCTTAATTGATGCGACGGAGAAGTTGAGTAAAATACCGCAGATTGATTTCGTGCATTTTTCAGCCAAGGATGTGGTTCGTCACCCAGTTGTTGCCCAGATTATTAACGCTTACGAGCAGGAGGCACTGGCTGGGGACGGTCGAGCAAGTTTTGAAACGATTTGGGAGCCTAGTCGGAAATACAATGGTGAAGAGTAGTTGTTTCATTGGCTGATATATAAAAGAATTGTGATGCTAGTTACATTTTATATACAATAAAAGCCCAAATGGACGATACTGTAAGTGACGAAACAAACAGGAGTTTAGTCCAAATGAGCGACTTACAGCATATCGTAAAATCACATCGTACAGCAAATATCAACTATTTGTCACAAGTTATACAAAGCCTATTGCCCGACTCCCTTGAAGCATTGTCACAATGTTGCTTTGTCTAAGGTATCAGATAAATCTATGCAAATATTGCTAGTACTTCCAGTTAGTTGGATTAGAGATTAAATTTCAACGCCATTTTCGAACCAGCCCTCATTGTAGCGGATAGAGGTCATAAAACCTATAACTTTATGGATTGTTACCAATAAAGAGGCTGGTTCTATCTGATTCGGATTCGAGATGGGAAAAGCAGCATGAAATCGAGTTTTACTCACTTTCTTTTCGCATGTTCGGCACCGATAAGTATGAAACCCTCGTGGCCAATTGTGATAAACCTGTAGACTATACAAAAAGCCTCCTTTTGTGTTATCTGAACATAAAAATCCCAAGTATTACATCGGAAAAATACTTGGGATTAGATATCATAGATTAACTAATCAGAGTTAACTTAGAGACATTGATTGATGACAGGGCTTTTATGCACGAATAACAAGAAGTGGCTTAAGACCAAAACTTCTCTGCAATTTCTTGGCCTTGTTTAATTTTTACCCACTGTTGCGGGATGGCCAATTCATTACCTGAATCACATGAAGCGAATCCACATTGATGTGACAAGTAGAGACGCTCTTTTGGAATAATCTTGCTTGCTTCCTCGAGTAATTTGTAAACACGCTCTTCATCATCCAAATCAGAAGTTTTACTTGAAAGTAGACCAAGAACGACTTCGACATTCTTATCACGCAAGCTTTCCAAAGCTTTTAAATCACCTGCACATTCATCATCCCACTCAAGGAAGAATCGATCGTATTTTTGGTCACGCAGGAATTTTTCAGCAATAGCTTCGTAAGTTCCGCCAGCTGCTGATCGACTTTCATAGTTACCACGGCAGTTGTGCGTCCAGACGGTCAAGCCAATTTCATGTCCGTAATCAATAACAGCATTATTGATAGCAACAAACTCGTCAGCCAAGGCAGCCAATGCTTCAGAATCGTCTTGTGGCAAGAAAGGTGCAGGGTTAGCAGGGTCGAATAATTCCCAAAGGCAGTCATCAAATTGAACGATTTGTCCACCAGCTTCCTTGTACTGATCTAAAAATTCTCTATAGGCAGCCAATAAACCTTCTTTCAAATCCTCACGTGTTTTATAAACTTGGTCTGGACCGACTTGACCATTGAAGAGAACAAGCTCGGTAAAGGCATGGGCAGGTCCCCATACAGTTAACTTTGTATCAGTTTCACCAGCTAGTTCTTTAACTTTTTTATAAATGTCAATGAAATGGTGATTTTTTGCTGAAAGAGGACCGGTGATACGTAATCCAATATCCTTACGTGTTTCAAAAATTTGTCCATCATGGTCTTTAAAAGGATAACCATGCTCAGCAATGTAACGCTCGATACCATCGAAGCCCCAGACAAAGTCAAGATGCCACATTGATTTTGAAAACTCACCGTCTGTTACAATATCAATACCATTTGCTTTTTGTTCAGCGACAATCGCTTCGATAGTTGCAGCTTCAGTTTCTTGATAGCCATCAAAGGCGTCGTAGAATGGGTATTGGATATTGTCACGATGCTCAATTTTACGTTTAAATTCTCCTAAGTTTGCTGGTCGAAGAAGTGAACCGACTAATTGGAATCTTGAAGTTGTCATATATGTCTCTCTCTCTTTCTTTCGTTTTAGTGATGAACCTATTCTAACTCATAAGCTATCATTTGAAAAATAGTTATTTTCATGGCAAATCCATAGTTAAAAACTATAACTAGAAAAAAATAGACGGAAATAACTTTCTATCATTTGTCAACTATGGTATAATCAAAAGTGCTGAAATCCGAACATTAGGAGACTTAGGAGAAAAATGAAAAAACAATCACCCTTTATAATTGCAGGAATCGTCATGCTAGGGGTCGTGATGCGTGCCCCCTTTACAGCTTTACCTGCTATTTTGACAGATGTGGCAGCAGGACTGGGAGTAGAAGTGAGTTCATTAGGAATTTTAACCTCTATTCCGCTCATCATGTTTGCTCTCTGTTCATCCTTAGCACCGCGTCTTGCGGCTAAGTTTGGCATGGAAAAACTAATGGCCCTGGTCTTACTGGTCATGGTGCTTGGTTCAGGGATGCGAGTTCTCAACTTACCAGCCCTTTACATTGGTACTATGCTTGTTGGTGCTACAATAGCGTTTATTAATGTTTTGCTACCAAGTTTGGTTGCGGCTAATTTTCCAAAGAAAATTGGTCTGTATACGACGATTTATATCACTCTCATGGGGGTGGCGGCAACAGTTGCATCCATGATTGCTGTTCCAATTGTATCCTCTAGTTCTTGGGAATTTTTTATTCTATTAATTACAGGATTGGTGTTTATGGCTTTCCTAATCTGGTTGCCTAATGTAAAAAATAACCATCGATTTGCAAGTGAGAACCAAGGAAAACAGAAATCATCTATCTGGAAAAATAAAGCAGCGATTGCCTTTTTGATATTTGGTGGGCTACAATCAGTCCTCTACTATACAGAGATTACCTGGTTGCCAACTATTTCTCAATCAGTTGGCTTTAGTAAGGCAGAAGCAGGTCTAATGGCTGGTTTCTTTAATATGACAGCTATTCCCATGTCAATGATTATCCCAGCTGTTCTTTCCCGTCAGACAAAAGAAATGCGTCGAAATATCATGCTGGCTATTTCATCTGTTACCTTGCTTGGCTTGGCTATGATGGCATTGATTCCGACCAACCTCATTCTTTGGTCAGCACTTCACATTATTTTAAGTTTTTCAAATGCAGCGCTCTTCCCTTATATGATGTTGAGTTTTACTTTGAAAACAAGCAACAGCCAGGCTACTGCTCAGCTATCAGGAATGGTGCAGACAGGTGGCTATCTCATTGCAGCATTTGGACCAGGCCTTCTCGGTTATAGCTATCCAATCTTCGGAAACTGGATGCCATTGATTTTTGCTCTGGCTATCGTCACACTTGCCATGATGTGGACTATTGTTCTCATTGAAAGAGAAGATATTATTTTATAAAGTATAATCCCTTAAGAAGGCTGGCATTTTTCTGTGAAAATGGCAGAGCTTCTAAGGGATTTTTTGTCAAACAAAAAAGCTGGACTCCTGCCAGCTTTTTAATGTGCTACACGTTTACGAGCAGCTTTTTTACGATTTTCCTCAATGAAGGCTTCTTTCTTTTCTTCTGGTTCAATGATTGTTTTGTGAACAGTGAAGACTGCGCCTGCTGCAAGAGCAACTGTAGAAAGAACACCTGTCAAGAAACCTTTACCAAAACCTTTAGCCATAGTTATTTCTCCTTTACTTGTGTTATAATAGATTTTAGCGAAAAAACAAAATATTTTCAAGGAAAAAGATGAAAACTAAAGTTATTGTGGTCATTGGACCAACTGCGGTAGGAAAAACTGCTTTAGGAATTGAATTGGCCCAGCGCTACAAGGGAGAAATTATCAGCGGTGATAGCCAGCAAGTCTATCGAAAACTGGATATTGGTACGGCAAAGGCTAGCCCAGAAGAGCAGGCTGCTGCGGTTCATCACCTGATTGATGTCCGGGATGTGACCCAGGGCTATTCGGCTTATGAATTTGTAGCAGAAGCCAAGGCTTTAATTGCAGACATTACTAGTCGTGGTAAGCTGTCTATTATTGTGGGTGGGACAGGCCTTTATATCCAAAGTCTGTTGGAAGGCTACCATCTGGGCGGTCAAGTTGACCAAGAGCAAGTTCTGACTTATCGGGCGGAACTCGACTGCTTGTCTGACGAGGTTTTGGAAGCAATGGCAGAGCAGGCAGATTTGATGGTCGAGGGAAACAGCCGACGGAGAATCATTCGTGGGTTAGAGTTGAAAAAATTTGGCAAAAACTTAGAAAATACAGAGTCAGAATATGAGCCTCTTTACATCTGCCTGACGGATGACAGACAGGTTCTTTACGACCGCATCAATCAGCGAGTGGATAAGATGATGGCGGTGGGCTTACTAGATGAAGTTGGCTGGCTCTACCAAGAACACCCAGAAGCCCAAGCTGCTATGGGAATTGGCTACAAGGAGTTTTTCCCCTACTTTGCAGGTCAAATCAGCCTAGAAGAAGCAATTGAAAAGGTCAAGCAAAATAGCCGCCGCTTCGCCAAACGCCAATTGACCTGGTTCAGAAATCGGATGCAGGTTCCCTTTTATTCAGTAGGCGAGCCAGATTACAAGTTGCAGATTTTCACCGCCGTGGAGGAATTTTTAAATGATTGAAACACAGAAAGAACAAGAACGCGCCCTCCTGGTCGGAGTGGAACTACAGCAAACAGATAATTTTGACATGTCCATGGAGGAGTTGGCAAGCCTGGCAAAGACGGCTGGCGCTCTTGTCAAGGGAGTCTACACTCAAAAACGTGAAAAATACGACAGCAAGACCTTTGTCGGCTCAGGGAAACTAGAAGAAATTTCCCAGATGGTCGAAGCTGACGAGATTGATACGGTCATTGTCAATAACCGACTGACGCCCCGTCAGAATGTCAATTTGGAGGAGATTCTGGGGGTTAAGGTCATTGATCGTATGCAGTTGATTTTGGATATTTTTGCCATGCGAGCACGGAGCCACGAGGGAAAACTACAGGTCCACTTGGCCCAGCTCAAGTACATGTTGCCACGCTTGGTTGGACAAGGTATCATGCTCAGCCGTCAGGCGGGTGGTATCGGTTCTCGTGGACCAGGTGAAAGCCAGTTGGAGCTCAACCGTCGAAGCATTCGCAACCAGATTCACGACATCGAACGCCAGCTCAAAACGGTGGAGAAGAACCGAGCGACTGTCCGTGAACGCCGTCTGCAATCAGGCGTGTTCAAGATTGGCTTGATTGGCTATACCAATGCTGGTAAATCCACCATTATGAATGCCATGACCGACAAGCGACAGTACGAGGCGGACGAACTCTTTGCGACACTTGATGCCACGACCAAGCAGATTAACTTGGCTGACAAGTTCAACGTGACACTGACTGATACGGTTGGTTTCATTCAGGACCTGCCGACTGAGTTGATTTCTGCCTTCAAGTCCACCTTGGAGGAGTCTATGAATGTGGACCTCTTGCTCCATGTCATCGATGCTTCTGACCCCAATCACAGCGAGCAGGAGCAGGTAGTCTTGGATATTTTGAAAGACCTGGATATGCTGGATATTCCACGTCTAGCTCTCTACAACAAGTTGGACAAGACCGATGACAACTTTACCCCTAGTCAGTTTCCTCATGTCATGTTGTCTGCTAAGGATGAAAATGCCAAAGGCCATATTCAGATGATGGTCTTGGCCAAGATTAAGACCATGTTTGAACGGTTTGAGGTCAGGGTCCCACTAGCTGAAGCTTACAAGTTGCACGATTTAGCTACTCTAGCTCTGATAGAAAATCGGACCTACGAAGAGGATGTGGAAGTGGTATCAGGCTATATCGCTTCCAGCAATAAATGGAAGTTGGAAGAATTTTATGACGGATTATCTTGATTTGGCAATCAAATACGGTGGCTTTACCAGTCTGGACAAGGTCTATCTGGCTAAGAAATTAGCTGATTTGACTGACCAACAAAAACTAGATTTTATCACGCCACCGCCTTCGGTTATCAATGCTTATTTTGCGGAAATCTACCAGAAACAAGGAGCAGAAGAGGCGACGGACTACTATCTCACTCTATCTCAGCAGCTGAGCCTTTTTCCAAAAGAACCCAGCTTTGCTGAAGACAAGCCCTTTGTCCGCCTGAATTTATCTGGTAAGTCTTTCGGATTTGCCTATGTGTCGGCGGACGGTCTGGCTCAGGTTTTTTCGGAAGGAGTAGAGGAAGTGACGGATAGCTTGCTCTTTGAAATCGCCCAAGTCTTTCCACACTATGCCGTCTTTGTGGAGGAGGACAAGATTTTCATGAAAGTCAATCCCTTTGAGGAAGCCGAGTTAGAGGAAGTTGAAACAGACTACCTTTTGACCCAAGTGGCGACAGCGAAAGGTTTGGTCAAGATTTCAGGCTTTAATCAGGAAGAAGTGCGGGAAGTGGCGGACGGCTATGCTGGTCAGTATTACTATGTCTGGTCGGGTCGCTCTGCAATTTTATATATAAAACATTAGAAAGTAAACAATGCAAATTCAATTTTTAGGTACGGGGGCTGGTCAGCCCTCCAAGGCTCGAAATGTATCCAGTTTGGCCTTGAAACTCTTGGATGAAATCAATCAGGTTTGGCTATTTGACTGTGGCGAAGGAACTCAAAATCAAATTTTAGAAACGACTATCCGTCCGCGTAAGGTCGCAAAAATCTTTATCACTCACCTGCACGGAGACCATATTTTTGGACTGCCAGGTTTTTTGTCTAGCCGTTCTTTCCAGTCAAGTGAGGAACAGACGGATATTGATATTTATGGACCTGTTGGCATTCGTTCATTTGTTTTGTCCAGTCTGAAAGTATCAGGGACACGCCTACCTTATCGTATTCATTTTCATGAGTTTGATGTGGAGACGGTAGGTCAGGTCCTAGAAACGGACAAATTCACGGTATTCGCTGAAAAGCTGGACCATACCATTCCTTGTGTCGGCTATCGTGTCATCCAGAAAGATTTGGAAGGGACACTGGATGCAGAGGCTCTGCGCGCGGCAGGTGTACCATTTGGTCCCCTCTTTGGAAAAATCAAAAATGGTCAAAACGTGACGCTAGAAGATGGGACTGAAATTATCGCGAGTGACTATATTTCTCCTCCTCGGCCTGGTAAGGTAGTGACCATTCTTGGTGATACGCGCAAGTGTTATGCCAGTGTCCGTCTGGCTGTCAATGCTGATGTGCTGGTGCATGAGGCGACTTACGGAAAAGGCGATGAGAAGATCGCTCGCAAGCACGGGCATTCGACCAATATGGAAGCCGCTCAGGTTGCCAAGGATGCTGGTGTCAAGCAGCTCTTGCTTAATCATATCAGTCCACGATTTTTATCCAAGGATATTAGTCAATTACGGAAAGATGCAAGTACTATTTTCGAGCAGGTTCATATTGTCAAGGATTTAGAGGAAATTGAGCTATGAGAACCATTCTAATCACAGGTGCCTCTGGTGGCTTGGTACAGGAAATGGTGCCATTGCTGAAAGATGATTTTTTGATTTTACTAGGTCGTGATGTGGCAAAAATTGAGCAGCTCTATGCTTACCATGAAAAAAAGGCTGTCTTTGATGTAGACATCCGAGATGAAATAGCTCTGACGGCATTTTTCGATGAACTGGATAGTCAGTTTGGTCAGATTGATATTTTAGTCAATAATGCAGGCTATGCCATTTACGATGATTTTGAGAATTTTTCCAGCCAGCAGGTGCAAGCTATGTTTGACATCAATACTTTTGCTCTGATGACCATGTGCCGTTTAGTGGGTAAACGGATGAAAGCTAGACGGAGCGGGCAGATTATCAATATCATTTCCATGTCAGGCTTGATTGCTTCAAGCAAGTCATCCGTTTATTCGGCAACCAAGTTTGCAGCTATGGGTTTTTCCAATACCATTCGCTTGGAATTAGCCCAGTATGGTGTGACAGTTACAACTGTTAACCCAGGTCCAATCGCAACCAGCTTTTTCGATCAGGCTGACCCGGATGGAAGCTATCAAGAGAGCGTCAAGGCTTTCTTGCTGCAACCAGACTATGTTGCCAAGAAGATTGTTTCGGCTATGGGGACGAAAAAACGAGACATCAATTTGCCTTGGTCACTAGCAGCTGCTCATAAACTCTATACTCTCTTTCCGAGAATAGCAGACTACTTGGCCAGTACAGTATTTAATTTGAAATAGAAAAACGCCGAAATAAAACTCGGCGTTTTCGTGTAGACTAGCTACGCTCTTTTCTACGTAAGGCGATACTGCCCAGAAGTAGGCTACCTAATGCGATAGCGATATAGTTTGTTTTTTCACCTGTTTGAGGTAGTTGTTTTGCATCGGTAGACTTGGTGGTATGTACTACTATAGCAGTTTTTGGCGCCTCATCCAAAATATTTTTTGGCATTTCAGGTTGTGGTACAAGAATTTCTACAGCTGGTAAGTCTTCTAAGGTTGCTAATTGACTACCAAATAGGGCGTTGGACACCCAACGGAAGAAGTGAACAGGGTGGACCTTGTTTGTTGGATTACCTGCATAGATAAAGACAGGTTGGTCTTGATAATTTCCAGCGATGGCGACAATTTTATTGGCTAATTTGTCATGACCAGGCCACCAACCTGCGATATAATAATCTTTGTCAGCTATTTTAACAAGCGTTTTAAATCCTTCAGGAATACCTTCAATCCAATTACCGGAGTTGGAATAGAAAAGTCCATTCATGGCGTAGCCACTTGTTAATGGATCTTTATCATCAATAATAGCCCGCATGAGACCTTCATAGTCACCACCATCTGTAAATTGTTCCGCATTGAAACCTGCTAAGATTCCTAATTCCTCCAGTTTTTGCATGGCGACACCACCTACGATGATAATTGGTTTCTTACCAAATACACTGGCATCGAATTGGTCTGATTCGAGAATGATAGCATCAGCCTCATCTGCGCTATTGACAATTTCAAAGCCCATTCGTTCTACCGCAAGTGCAGCATTTGCAAGAATGGCAAAGTCGCCTGCCCAACTATAAGAGTGAGAAGGAGCGTACACCTTCATTGCTTTCAATTCTTGTCCAAGAGGCTTCTTATAGAGAGGCTCGCCGTATAGAGCATAGGTGTCCAGTAAGTGACTAAATTGGTTAGTTTCCATGATGTAGCCATCGTCTGTAAGGTAGACCTTAGCACCTGATTTGATGGCTTGATTAATGGCCTGAACGGCGCTTTCAGATGTGTTTGCAACGACATAGTAAGGCGCTTTGAAATCAATTTCCATAGTACGTGGAGCTTTTGTCCATGTGATGCTACCTAATTTGCCGCTAAAGGCGTTTTCTTCAAATACAGCCTTGGCACTAAAGCCTTTCATATCAGGGAAGTTGACCACCAATTCAGCATACATGGCTCCCCAAGCAGATTCATCAGAACCAGCGTAGAGGACATGGTTAGCGAATCCTCGTTTGGCTTGAGCCATATCGACAACTAGGTCGCCCTTGCGGAAGTTTCCAACATCTTCAGTTAATTCCTTGACAACAACCCCATTACGATTGAAATATTCAATCATCTTAAAGGCTTCTTGCATATCATTGTGTTTATCGAGCGTCATAGGAATCACATAGTAGTCTGGGAAGAATTTTGGCTGGTCTTTTTTGAGACGTCCAACAACAGCTCCGTCTGGTCCGACTAATTCAGACTCTGCTTTTGGATCTTCTATCTTATTGACGCCGCGAGAATAGTATTTGAGACGCATTTCCATGAGACTGTCTGGCTTGGTTGCCATATTGTGAACACCGCCCAAAACAGCAAAGAATCCAGCCTTGAATGATTCTTGATTTCCTTCTGGAATTTCAATCGTATGTCCAAGAATACCGTGGTACATTGCATATACTGCTGTATAGCCTGAGAAGGAATCGTCCCACCCATTTCCCCAGTGGACTTTAGGGATGGTGTAGCGTTCATATTTAGAATTTGCAATACCTGCTCGGCCCATTTCATGAGCTTTTTCCAGCATAATATCGGCTAGTAAATCATATTCAAAGTTCGGGTCATGTGGCGGAGTGGCAGGCTCGATGAGAAATCCAGATACAAAACCATGAATATCTAAAACAGATATTGGATTCCATTTGTGGATTTGACGGACGATGGCTTGTGTTTCTGGATTCACTTGGAAACCAGTATCACGGTTAGGGTCCAAACCATTTACTAGTGAACGCAAGTTTTTAACATCGCCATCAGGATTTTCTGTGAAATTGAACAAGAAGATAAATTTATCTAACAAATCTGTCACTTTTAAATGAAGAGTAACAGGATTTCCATCGGCATCTGTAGATGGGAAGGTGATGGTATCTTTTTGTGCAAATTCTTTGAATAGGCTAGTTACCACATCTATGCCGGGTTGTTCATCAGCATGAGTGTTGTTGATGAGAATAGGTAATTTATAGTCGAAAGTTCCAGCTTGCAACTCTTTCAGCATCTGGTCAGGTTGGGTCAGCATGAGTGGCGTTGTTTCAGTAAGATATTTATCAATACTTGCTTGATCTTTAGCCACAACAGCCATTTTTATATCTCTACCTTCAGCTGATTGACCAATTGACTCAATCCTTACTAAGCGGTCGGTCGCAGCATTATCTTTAGTTTCCTCAATCTCTGTCAACATTTCCTCATGTGTACGGTAGGCTTCATAAGGACGGAAATGAAGAGTTTTTGAAATGGTCAGGTTTCCATCGGCACTAGTACCTTCCAACAGCATATCTTTTATAAAATGTCGATAGGTACGGCGAATATTACTCGGTGTCCGTTTACTCAAATCTTCTCCAAAGAGAGCTGCGAGCTGGATATTCAAATGAAGTTGGTTATCCTGTCTGCTTTCTTCTACAGTGATAAATGTATCGCCTGTGAAATCTCCCTCTTTCAAATTCCAGGTTTTCCATTCGGAAATAGGCTTTCCATCCAATGTCCATTCTATTTTTTCAGTCGTATCTGGAAGAGTGACGGATTCTGTGATAGTGACTGCTTCCGATAGATAGACAGTTTTTGTTTCGAGTGTAATTGTATCAATAGTCGGTACGGCAGATTTTTCTTCTGTAGTATCCTGATTATCATTATTAGCTAATCTGAGCGTAGTTTCCTCGGCATTGGGCTCGGAAGATGTTGTATCTTCTCCTGTGGAAACAGGTGTAGGAGAAGTATCTGCTATTTCTTCAGTTTGTTTTTCTATCTCCTTCCCTTCTGCAAGATTATCTGTAGCTTCGCTTGTGCTAGTTTCCATGATAGGAGTCTCTTCAGGCAGTGGAGTCACTGTTTTACTAGCAGTAGTTGGCATCTCCTCTGTATTTGCGAAGACCGTTCCCTGAGCGAGAGATGCAGCTAAAAGAACTGTTGAGGCAAGCAGGACTTGATTCAACAGCCTTTTCTTATATGAAAGTTTCATACGAACTTCCTCCTTTTGATAATGTGTACGGGGTAGTAAATTAAAACGGGTTATTTCATGCCTATCTTATCAAAAAATATATGTCTTTACAATATGAATTGAATATGTTTATATATTTAAAATATTCAGAAATATCGGATCATAAAGACTATTTATTTTGAGTAGGATAATGAACTAAAATCTGTTATAATGGTAAAAAAATAAGGGAGAGATGTATGGAAAAACTTTGGAAAATTATATACAGTCGGACCTTTATCGTCATTAGTTTGATCGTTCTAACCATTTTCCTTATTCTATGGTTGGTAGGTTCGGCAGCTACCTATATGCCTGCTCTATTGATTGTTTTGCAAATTTTTTCGATTTTTGTAGCTATTTCAATCATCAATAGACCGATGAATACCAGTTTTAAGTTAACCTGGATTGTTTTTGTCATTGGTATTCCGATTTTTGGTGCTCTATTCTATTTTATTTTGCAGTCCAACATCGAAACCAAACGCTATCGTAAAAATTTTCATAAGCAAGCACAAAGACTTCGGGAGTATAGTAAGACGTCTGAAAAGGTCATGAAGGCATTAGAGCGGGAAGATAAGGAGCAACTGAAATTAGCTCACTTCATGAGTGAGTACGTTGGCTACCCAATTCATACCAATACGGATGCCGTCTATTTTTCGACAGGTCAGGAAAAATTTGAAGCTCTACTAGAAGAATTGAAAAAGGCAGAGCAGTATATTTTCATGGAGTACTTTATTGTCGATATGGGATATATGTGGGATTCCATCCTTGACATTTTGAAGGAAAAGGCAGCGCAAGGAGTGGAAGTTCGTTTTATGTATGATGGGATGAATTCACTGACCAATCTTCCCTATAATTACTATAAAACCTTGAGAAAATATGGGATAAAAGCCAAAGTATTTTCTCAAATTATCCCAGCCTTATCTACGGTGCAAAATAACCGTGACCATAGAAAAATTGCGATTATTGATGGAAAGGTTGCCTTTACTGGTGGCATTAATATCGCAGATGAATACATCAACAAGAAAGTGCGTTTTGGTTACTGGAAAGACGCGGCGATTATGATTAGGGGAGAAGCTGTTGCAAACTTTACATTGATGTTCCTTCAAATGTGGAATTACAATGAAAAGACAGAGACAGATGATCTAAAATATCTCAAAACGCATAAAGATTTAGAGACGGAAACCGTTGATGCTGAAGGTTTCTTCCTTCCGTATGGCGAGAATCCATTTGATGGAGATGAGGTAGCCAAACGAGTCTGCCTAGACATGATTCAGTCGGCAACGGATTATATTTATATCATGACACCCTACTTAGTGTTGGATGATGAAATGATTGATAATTTGACTTATGCTGCGAAGCGTGGAGTCGAGGTTCGCATTCTGCTCCCGCATATCTATGATAAAAAATCAGCCTATTTGGCTGCCCGTACTGATTTTCCTACTTACTTGGAAGCAGGAATTGAAATCTTTGAATTCCAGCCTGGATTTGTCCATTCCAAAGTTGTTTTGGTCGATGATAAGAAAGCTACTGTTGGTACGGTGAATATGGATTTTCGCTCTTTTTATCTTAATTTTGAATGTGGTCTCTATATTTACAATCATTCGGCAGTTTTGGCAGCTATTAAGGATGACTTTACTCATTCTTTCAAAAAATCACAGCAAATTAACCTTCTAACCTTCCATAAAACGTACTCTTGGTATAAGCGTTTGGGAGGAGCCCTACTGCGAATTATTTCACCTTTATTATAAATTGCACTATTAGTTCTTCATGGAGCAAGGGATCGACATTCTGTTTCGGTCTTACCTTGCTCCATTTTTCTTGGAAAATGGTATAATAGAAAGATAGTTTATACTCGGAAAAGTTACAGGTTACTTGTGATTTTGAGTATTAAGGAGTAAAAAAACGTGATAAAACCCAATTATGACTGGCAATTATTGACCGGTTTTTCTGATGAACAATTTATCAAAATTGCTAAAAAAGAAGGAGTGGACTCGGTAGCGGCTAAGTTGCTGTATGAACGTGGCATCCATTCGGCGGAAGAATTGCATACTTTCTTACAACCAAGCTTAGAAGACCTTCACGATCCCTATTTACTACATGATATGGACAAGGCGGTAGAGCGGATTCGCCGAGCAATCGAAGATTACGAACAAATTTTGATTTATGGAGATTATGACGCAGACGGCATGACCTCGGCATCTATTCTGAAAGAAACCCTGGAGGAAATGGGGGCAGAAGTCCAAGTTTATCTTCCCAATCGTTTCACAGATGGCTATGGGCCAAATCAATCAGTTTACAAGTATTTTATCGAGCAGCAGGGGATTTCTCTTATTGTGACGGTGGACAATGGCGTAGCGGGTCATGAAGCGATTGCCTATGCCCAGGAAATGGGTGTCGATGTTGTCGTGACAGACCACCATTCCATGCAGGAAACCCTTCCCAATGCCTATGCGATTGTACATCCAGAGCATCCAGAGGGAAATTATCCCTTCAAACATTTGGCAGGTTGCGGTGTGGCTTTCAAATTGGCCTGTGCCCTTCTTGAAACGGTTCATGCAGACTTGCTGGATTTGGTCGCAATTGGCACTATCGCTGATATGGTTAGCTTGACCGATGAGAATCGTGTCATGGTCAAATATGGTCTCTCGCTTCTCAAACAGACTGAGCGAGCAGGTTTGCAAGAGTTGATAAAGATAGCTGGTATTGACATCGACAGTATTGATGAAGAAACAGTTGGTTTCCAACTTGCTCCGAGGTTGAATGCCCTTGGTCGACTTGATGATCCTAATCCAGCCATCGAATTACTGACTGGTTTTGATGACGAAGAGGCCCATGAGATTGCTCTCATGATTGACAGTAAGAATGTCGAGCGTAAGGATGTTGTCCAAGCAATTTACGATGAAGCAAAAACCATGCTCCGTCATGATAGACCTGTTCAAGTTCTGGCTAAAGAAGGTTGGAACCCAGGTGTTTTAGGGATTGTAGCAGGACGCCTACTAGAAGAATTGCACCAGCCTGTTATCGTCTTGTCTATTGAAGATGGTAAGGCAAAGGGTTCGGCTCGTTCTGTTGAAGCAGTTGACATTTTCAAGGCACTTAAAGATCATCAGGACCTATTTATCGCCTTTGGTGGTCATGCTGGTGCAGCAGGTATGACCTTGGAAGTTGACAAACTTGAAGAGCTTGCTCTGACCTTGACAGACTACATTATCGAAAATAAATTGGATTTATCCAGCAAGTCTTCGCTGGTCTTAGATGAAGAATTGGATTTAGAGGAATTAACCCTAGATACTCTAAAATCTTTCGAGAAGCTTGCGCCTTACGGCATGGATAATAAAAAGCCTGTATTCTACATCAGAGACTTTCAGGTGGAATCAGCAAGAACCATGGGGCAGAATAATGCCCATTTGAAACTACGCATTACTAAAGGTGCTGCAGGATTTGATGTGGTTGCTTTTGGTAAGGGCAATCTAGCCTTGGAATTTTCACAGGCCAAGGGCTTAGAACTAGCTGTCACCTTGTCTGTCAATCAATGGAATGGCAATACTAGTCTTCAGCTCATGTTGGTTGATGCTCGGGTCAACGGTGTTCAACTTTATAATATTCGTGGAAAACAACATCCTATTCCTGCAGGAGTCCCAATTTTGGACATTGAAAATCCAGTAGCAGATAACAAAGCAATTGTCTTGGCTAACTTGCCTGAGGACCTCAGTAGTCTGCGTAGCTATTTTCAGGAAAGAGAATTTGAAGCCATTTATTTTAAAAACGAAATTGCCAAACCGTACTATCTAGATGGTTATGGTAGCCGAGAACAATTCGCTAAATTGTATAAGACTATTTACCAATTTGATGAGTTTGATGTTCGCTACAAACTGAAAGATTTGGCTGTTTACTTAAAAATTAAGGACAGTCTATTGGTTAAAATGATTCAGATTTTCCAAGAATTAGAATTTGTCACGATTACGGATGGGGTCATGCGGGTCAACAAAGAGGCACAGAAGCGAGAGATTTCAGAAAGTCAAATATATCAAGAATTGAAAGAAACAGTTATCCAACAAGAGTTGATGGCGCTTGGCACCGTTCAGGAAATTTATGAATGGCTATGTGGTCGCGTTTGATGACAGTAGAGGCTCTGGTTGTTGTTGGAGTGATTGGAACGCTTCTCTACACTTATTGGTTTATCAGGCAAAAAGGTTTGTTGAAAAATCTTGAACAGATAACCGAAATAAAGCACGCACTAATTGAATTACGGCGGGTAGGATGGTCAGAAAGAGCTATCAAAAAGGTTTTCCTGAAACAACTGTTGCCTCTAAAACAAGAAGACATCCCAGCATTTGTTCAAAATTTCATAAAAGAAGCTACTATTTTTGCCTCAACTAGCTTTTATCAGTTGATAAAGGAAGAAATGAGGTTGGCTGGGAGCGGTCTTACTTTAATCATCAAGGAAGCTTTTCCTATGGTGGACATAGTAGGGCAGCTTGTGTTGCGAATTTGAGGAGACGATTTGCTAAAGATATAGGTCTGAAATGTACCAAATAACAATTTCATGGTATAATGAAGAGTAAAAATTATTTTTAAAAAGAGAGAGACAAATGAACTTAAAAGATTACATCGCAACAATTCCTAACTATCCAAAAGAAGGTATCGAATTCCGTGACATTAGCCCTTTGATGGCAGATGGAAATGCTTATAGCTATGCAGTACGTGAAATCGTTCAGTATGCGACAGATAAGCAAATCGATATGATTGTTGGGCCAGAGGCGCGTGGTTTCATCGTTGGATGTCCAGTTGCCTTTGAATTGGGAATCGGTTTTGCACCAGTTCGTAAGCCAGGTAAGTTACCACGTGAGGTTATCTCAGCTGACTATGAAAAAGAATATGGTGTAGATACATTGACGATGCATGCAGACGCAATCAAACCAGGACAACGTGTCTTGATTGTCGATGACTTGTTGGCGACTGGTGGTACTGTAAAAGCAACGATCGAAATGATTGAAAAGCTTGGCGGTATCGTTGCTGGCTGTGCCTTCTTGATTGAGCTAGATGATTTGAAAGGCCGCGAAGCAATCGGTGATTACGACTACAAGGTTTTGATGCACTATTAATCTAAGGTTATAGCCAAAACTTATAACTGGTCCTATTTTTATTCTAATTGAATTGCATAGCAACCTGTCTTATAATAAATATAAGAAAATTGGGAGGTTGCTTATGCCAATTAAAATTGAAAAATCATTACCAGCAGTTGAAATTTTGAGAAAAGAGAATATTTTTGTGATGGATAGTGACCGAGCTAGTCATCAGGACATTCGTCCTATCAAAATCCTTATTCTCAATCTCATGCCACAGAAGATAGTGACGGAGACTCAGTTGCTCCGTCTTTTGGCTAACACTCCTTTACAGCTAGAGGTTGAATTTCTCTACATGGCTAGTCACGAGTCCAAAAATACACACTCGGACCATTTGAAGCAGTTTTATAAGACTTTTGAGCAGGTCAGGGATAGCTATTTTGATGGGCTCATCGTGACAGGAGCACCAGTTGAAAATTTACCTTTTGAGGAAGTTGATTACTGGCAAGAACTTACTCAAGTTTTTGATTGGTCAAAAACACATGTTTATTCAACATTGCACATTTGTTGGGGTGCACAGGCAGGTTTGTATGCACGCTATGGTGTACCCAAACACAGTATGTCTCGAAAACTATCAGGCGTATATTGTCAAGAAGTGACTAATCCAACTAGCCCTCTTATGCGTGGATTTGACGATGAATTTCGTTCACCACACTCCCGTTATACGGAAGTAAGGGAGGTAGATATTGCCCATCTGAGTGGGTTGACGATTTTATCACAAGGTCCAGAAGTTGGCCTATCCATCTTAGCCAGCAAGGATTTAAGAGAAATTTATAGTTTTGGACATTTAGAGTATGATAGGGATACACTAGCTAAGGAATATCAACGTGATTGTATAGCTGGAAAAAATCCCCATTTACCGGAAAATTATTTCAAAGAAGATGACCCTACAAGCAAACCATCTCTCTCTTGGAATTTACCAGCAGCACAATTCTTTACCAACTGGGTGAATTATGCTGTCTATCAAGAAACTCCATACGACTGGCATATCTTTGAACAATCAGCCCAGTCAGCTAGTCTTTAAAGAGGAAGTATGAACTATTCACAGCAATTTCGTCAGGGACATTTGGTCCTGCCAGCAGCAATATTATTCCACTATCAAGAGCTTTTTCCGTCGGCAGATGATTTTTTGATTTGGCAGTTTTTCTTATATCAAAATTCTTCAGCTATCGAATCATTAGCGCCTAGTGAGATTGCTCAAGCTACTGGTAAAACAGTTGCTCAGGTCAATCAAGCTATTGAAAATCTCCAAGATGCTGGACTCTTAGAATTTAAGACAATCAGTATTGCTGGTGAAATTGAAATGATATTCGATGCACTTCCTGCTTTTGAAAAATTGGATGTTCTGTTAACTCCAAAACAGGCAGTTGAGATTGTGCAACCAGAGAATGATTTGAAGACCTTGGTGGGTGATTTTGAACGTGAATTGGGCCGCTTTTTATCGCCGTTTGAAATCGAAGATTTGCAGAAGACTATTGAGGAAGACAAAACTTCGATTGATTTGGTTCGTGCAGCCTTGAAAGAAGCTGTTTTTAACAACAAAACAAATTGGAAATACATCCAAGCTATTCTACGAAACTGGCGCCGTGAGGGAATTACTACAGTTGCGCAAGTAGAAGCGAAAAATGCAGAAAGAGAAATTCAGACTCCTAAGAATGTGACTGTTTCAAGTGACTTTCTTGATGCAATGGATCTCTGGAAAGATTGATATGGAAACAAAATTATCTAAAAGGCTGGAAACAGTCGCAAGTTTTGTCCCACAAGGGGCACGTCTAGTTGATGTAGGGAGTGACCATGCTTATCTCCCTCTTTTTTTGGTAGAGCAGGGGCGTATTGATTTTGCCATTGCGGGGGAAGTCGTTCAAGGTCCCTATCAGTCAGCGCTCCAGAATGTAGAGCAGGCGGGACAAACAGAAAAAATTCTAGTCCGTTTGGCAAATGGCTTAGGCGCATTTGAGACGTCTGACCAGATGACTGCCGTGACCATAGCAGGTATGGGGGGACGCTTGATTGCGGAAATCTTAGAAGCAGGTAAAGAAAAACTTGCGACTATTGAACGTTTGATACTCCAGCCAAATAATCGTGAAGATGATGTGCGGCGATGGTTGGAAAAAAATGGTTTTAGATTGGTTGCTGAAAAGATTCTGGAAGAAAATGGCAAGTTATATGAAGTCCTCGTTGCAGAATCAGGACAGATGAGATTGTCAGAAGTTGAACATCGTTTTGGTCCCTATCTACTAGAGGAGGCCTCACCAGTTTTCGTCAAAAAGTGGAGAAGAGAACTTGAAAAATTAAGTTTTGCTTTGGAACAAGTTCCATCTGAACGCCAAGGTGACCGCTTTGCCATTTCCCAAAAGATCCAACAAATTCAGGAGGTAGTCCATGTTAGCTAGTCAAGTTATTGAGCGCTATCAAGCCTTTTGTCCCCCTTCTTTGGCTATGGAAGGCGATGTCAAAGGGTTGCAAATCGGTACCCTTAATAAAGAGATTCAACGTGTCATGGTGGCTCTGGATATTCGTGAGACAACAGTGGCAGAGGCGATTGATAAAAAGGTGGATTTGATTATCGTCAAGCATGCTCCGATTTTTCGTCCAATAAAGGATTTAGTGGCTGATAATCCGCAAACTAAAATGTATCTTGATTTGATTAAGCATGATATTGCAGTCTATGTTAGTCATACAGATATTGATGTGGTTGAGGGTGGTCTTAACGACTGGTTCTGTGAACTATTAGAAATTCAAGATACTACCTACTTGATTGAAACTGCCGAGGGGCAGGGGCTTGGTCGTGTGGGGACAATAGCAGAGCAGACCTTGGAAGAATTGGCATTGAAAGTCAAGTCTGTCTTTGGTCTAGATGCTGTCCGTCTAGTGACCTATGGGCATCAAGCCAAGCAATATGTCAGCCGTGTAGCCATCTGTGGAGGCAGTGGTGGTTCCTATTACCATGAGGCTCTTGCCAAGGGAGCAGATGTTTATATCACAGGCGATATTTACTACCATACGGGTCAGGATATGTTGACACAAGGCTTGCTGGCTATTGATCCAGGTCATCATATCGAAGCCTTGTTTATCAAGAAAATTGCTGAATTGTTGGAAACATGGAAGGCAAATGAAGGTTGGGATGTCGAAATTCTACCTTCAACTGTTTCAACCAATCCGTTTAGACATTTGTGATAAATTAATCAGTACCTAATTATGGAAAGACCAAGACGACATTTAATGTAGTTTTAGGTCTTTTATTTTTTAGATATTTTCTTATTTATTTAAGTGAAAAAGCTTGAATTTTATAATAAATTAGGGTATCTTAATTTATAGGATATGCAAGATTAAACAGGATAGGATGTTAGTTATGACTTGGTTTACTAATCAGTCTGTAGTTCTACAGGCTTTGCTAGGTGGTTTATTCACATGGTTTTGTACGATTATGGGATCTGCCGTTGTATTTTTCTTTAAGACAGTTAGCCGTCGTTTGCTAGACACCATGCTAGGCTTTGCAGCAGGTGTTATGATTGCGGCTTCTTTTTGGTCTTTATTAGCTCCATCGATTGAGTATGCTGAAAGTTCATACGGCAATTTGGCTTGGATACCAGCAGCAGTAGGTTTTGCAGCAGGTGGTATTTTTTTACGCTTGGTAGATGCCTGGGTTCCGCATTTGCATTTGGGAAATGATAAAGATAAGGCAGAAGGCGGTGGTGAGAAGGAGAGAAAAAATCTATCCAAAACAGCCCTGCTCTTCTTAGCCATTACAATTCACAATATTCCTGAAGGCTTGGCAGTCGGTGTTACATTTGGTGCACTTGCTTCTAACTATAGTCCAGCAGCTTTTATCGGCGCAATCGGCCTTGCTATTGGGATTGGTATACAAAATATTCCTGAAGGTGCAGCCTTAGCTATTCCAATTCGTACAGACGGCGCATCTAGGTGGAAAGCTTTTTACTGGGGATCAATGTCAGCGATTGTCGAGCCGATTGCAGCAGTCATCGGTGCTTTTGCGGTTACCTTTATGACACCTATTTTACCTTATGCCCTCTCCTTTGCGGCAGGAGCCATGATTTTTGTCGTCGTAGAAGAGCTCATTCCAGAGTCGCAGACAAATGGCAATACGGATATTGCAACTCTGGGCTTAATGGTCGGTTTTATCATCATGATGATTTTGGATGTTGCCTTAGGATAATTTGTTAAAGTCTGTCGTCACAGGCTTTTTTCTTATGACAATATCTTTAAAAATATGGTATAATGAACTGATATTAATTTAGGGAAGGTACTCTTATATGAAAGGTATTATTCTAGCTGGTGGGTCAGGTACACGCTTGTATCCTTTAACGCGCGCAGCTTCAAAACAGTTGATGCCAATTTACGATAAACCAATGATATATTATCCATTGTCAACATTGATGTTGGCTGGAATCAAAGATATTTTGATTATTTCAACTCCGCAAGATCTTCCACGTTTTAAGGATATGTTAGGAGATGGTTCTGAACTTGGAATTTCACTTTCATATGCAGAACAACCAAGTCCAGATGGTTTGGCGCAAGCCTTTATTATCGGTGAAGAATTTATCGGTGATGACAATGTAGCCTTGATCCTTGGCGATAACATCTACCACGGCAATGGATTGACCAAGATGTTGCAACGTGCAGCCAGCAAAGAAAAGGGCGCGACTGTCTTTGGTTACCAAGTAAAAGACCCAGAACGCTTTGGTGTTGTCGAGTTTGACGCAGATATGAATGCTATTTCTATCGAAGAAAAGCCAGAAGAGCCAAAATCGAATTTTGCTGTTACTGGTCTTTATTTCTATGACAATGATGTGGTGGAGATTGCGAAAAATATCAAGCCTTCACCTCGTGGTGAGTTGGAAATCACAGATGTCAACAAGGCTTACTTAGACCGTGGTGACTTATCTGTTGAGCTTATGGGCCGTGGATTTGCCTGGTTAGATACAGGTACGCATGAAAGCCTCTTGGAAGCTGCACAGTACATTGAAACGGTTCAACGTTTGCAAAACGTTCAAGTGGCTAACTTGGAAGAAATTGCCTACCGCATGGGTTACATTACAAAAGAACAAGTACATGAATTGGCACAGCCACTTAAGAAAAATGAATACGGACAATACTTGCTCCGTTTGATTGGAGAAGCCTAATGACAGAAAACTTTTTCGGTAAAACACTAGCAGCTCGTCCTGTTGAAGCCATTCCAGGAATGTTAGAATTCGACATTCCTGTTCATGGTGACAACCGTGGCTGGTTCAAGGAGAACTTCCAAAAGGAAAAAATGGTGCCGCTCGGCTTCCCTGAAAGCTTCTTTGCAGAAGGAAAATTGCAAAATAATGTTTCCTTCTCTCGCAAAAACGTTCTTCGTGGTCTTCATGCAGAGCCTTGGGATAAATACATCTCTGTGGCGGACGGTGGTAAGGTCTTGGGAACTTGGGTCGATCTTCGTGAGGGTGAGACTTTTGGGAATACCTATCAAACTATTATAGATGCTTCAAAAGGTATCTTCGTTCCGCGCGGAGTAGCCAATGGTTTCCAAGTTCTGTCAGACTTTGTATCATACAGCTACTTGGTTAACGACTACTGGGCTTTGGAACTCAAGCCCAAGTATGCCTTTGTCAACTACGCAGACCCTAGTCTCGACATTAAATGGGAGAACCTAGAAGAAGCAGAAGTCTCAGAAGCAGATAAAAACCACCCACTCCTCAAAGACGTTAAGCCTTTAAGGAAAGAGGACCTCTAATGTTTCAAGCCTTTTTAGAAATAGCAGAGCAGTTAAACAAGCTTGGGATCACTCCCCTGCTGATGGGCTCTGTCGGCCTGGAAAGGCGGACAGGACGAGATTGGCAGGCAAGGGACCTTGATATTCATGTGCCTAGTGATCCACGGGGATGGGAAGCGCCAGATGAGGAGCGGATTTACCGTGCAGATGAGCTGATTGCCATGATGAATCAACTCGGCTATGTCCTGGTTGATCGTCACGAACATGAATTTCATAAAGATGGCTTATCTGTTGAATTCGGAGGTCTACATTCACTGCCTGAATTTGCTGGTGTAGAGCTAGAAGATTTGGAAGAACTAGAAACTGCAGGTGTTCGCTATTACCTACCGACACTCGAACAATACCTGAAAATCTACAAAGCCTCTTCAAAAGATTCCTACCGTGCAGAAAATAACAATCAAAAAGATTTTGCCAAGATTGCTTACTTGAAGGAAATCTTGAGGTAAAAAAGCGAGCGAAGCGAGCAGTTCTGTGTGTCATCGCCGTAGTGAGAAGCTCCTTTGCTTTGCTAAGGAGCGGGGGAAACCATGAGACCTTAGGCTCATGGTTTAGTAATGAAACACCTTGGTGGTTGCTTACGACCCCACTACCTAAGATGACACACAAAAAAGAAAAAAACTTTTCGGAGAAAAAAATGTCTCAATTTAAAAATATTATCGTGACTGGTGGCGCTGGTTTCATCGGTTCAAACTTTGTACACTATGTATATAACAATCATCCAGACGTTCACGTAACTGTTTTGGATAAACTTACTTATGCAGGAAACAAGGCTAACTTGGAAGCTATTCTTGGTGACCGTGTTGAGCTGGTTGTTGGCGACATTGCAGATGCTGAGTTGGTTGACAAATTGGCTGCTAAGGCAGATGCCATTGTTCACTATGCGGCAGAAAGCCACAACGACAACTCTCTCAACGATCCAAGCCCATTTATCCATACCAACTTTATCGGTACCTATACTCTTCTTGAAGCGGCTCGTAAATACGACATCCGTTTCCACCATGTATCGACCGACGAAGTATACGGTGACCTTCCTTTGCGTGAAGATTTGCCAGGTCATGGCGAAGGTCCAGGCGAGAAATTTACTGCAGAAACCAACTACAACCCATCATCACCTTACTCATCAACCAAGGCTGCTTCAGATTTGATTGTTAAAGCATGGGTGCGTTCATTTGGTGTTAAAGCGACTATTTCAAACTGTTCAAACAACTACGGTCCATACCAACACATCGAGAAATTTATCCCACGCCAAATCACCAACATCTTGGCAGGTATCAAGCCAAAACTTTACGGTGAAGGTAAAAACGTCCGTGACTGGATTCATACTAATGACCACTCGACTGGTGTTTGGGCGATCTTGACAAAAGGCCGTATGGGTGAAACTTACCTAATCGGTGCTGACGGTGAGAAGAACAACAAAGAAGTGCTTGAATTGATTCTTGAAAAAATGGGTCAACCAAAAGATGCTTATGACCACGTGACTGACCGTGCAGGACACGATTTACGCTATGCTATTGACGCAAGCAAACTTCGTGATGAGCTTGGTTGGACACCACAATTCACAGATTTCTCTCAAGGTTTGGAAGAAACAATCCAGTGGTACACAGACAACCAAGATTGGTGGATGGCTGAAAAAGAAGCCGTTGAAGCCAACTATGCGAAGACGCAAGAAGTTATTAAATAAGACAATTGAAGGCTGGGGCTCATGCCCAAGCCTTTCTTGAAATGAGGAGCAAATATGATTTTAATTACAGGTGCAAATGGTCAGTTGGGTACAGAATTGCGTTATCTCTTGGATGAGCGTGGTGTTGAGTACGTTGCCGCTGACGTAGCAGAAATGGACATCACGGATGCAGACAAGGTGGATGCCTTCTTTGCAGAAGTTAAGCCAAGCGTTGTTTACCACTGTGCAGCCTATACAGCTGTTGATATGGCAGAAGATGAAGGCAAAGAACTCAACTACAAGATTAACGTAACAGGCTCTGAAAATGTTGCCAAGGTAGCTGCTAAATACGGTGCAACCCTCGTTTATATCTCTACAGACTATGTCTTCAATGGTGATTTGCCAGTGGGTCAAGAGTGGCAAGTAGATGACCAACCAGATCCGCAATCTGAATACGGTCGTACCAAGCGCTTGGGTGAGGAAGCAGTTGAGAAGTTTGCAGACAAGTTCTACATTGTTCGTACGGCTTGGGTCTTTGGGAACTACGGTAAAAACTTTGTTTTCACTATGCAAAATCTTGCGGAAACCCGCGATACTTTGACGGTTGTCAATGACCAACACGGTCGCCCAACCTGGACACGCACACTTGCGGAATTCATGGTACACTTGGTGGACACCAAGCAAGCATTTGGCTACTATCATTTGTCAAACGATGCAGCAGAAGATACGACTTGGTTTGACTTTGCTACGGAAATCCTCAAGGATACCAATACCAAGGTATTGCCAGTGGATTCTAGCCAATTCCCAGCTAAGGCAAAACGTCCATTCAACTCAACCATGAGCTTGGACAAGGCAAAAGCCACAGGCTTTGTCATCCCAACTTGGCAAGAAGCTTTGGAAGCATTTTACAAACAAGAAAAGAAATAGTTTACAGGAGATGTGTATGAAAAAGAAAGCGATTGTTAAGTCGTTGTTGATGTCAGGAATTTTTCTGGCTTTACTAGGAGGTGCTACATTACCGTCCAGAGCTGTTCCAGTTGTAGCAGCAGAGACAAGTCAAAGTACGACCTATCATTTAACTGATGATGAAAAAGTTGCCGTACGTGAATATATTCAAGCTAAAATGACTATCGATATGCAAGAATATGGATTAGCGTTTCTTGAGGGAATGATGGAAGAAATGGCATCGGGTAGTGCTGAAGCTGCATGGGATGAAGAAATTGCAGACTTGAAGGCAAGCTTAACAGCAGAGCAAGCTGTTGTTTTAGATGAACTTAAAGCAAATTTAATTGGTAGCATAGCCCAACATTACCATTACTTATTTGAGACACTTACAGTCGCTGGAAAAAGCGGAAGAGAAGAAGCAGCGGCTATAGTTTCTAAGTACGAGGCTGAAGATGATGCAAGTACTCCTGAAGCAGAATTGGCTGCATTGAAATACGCTAGAGAAGTTATCGTTGAACTACTGAATAAAGAGTCGGCAGCGATTGATAATTATATTGCTTATGCAGAAGCAACCGGACAAGAATTAGCTGGATTGTTGGAAAGTGGAAACTCTAATTTAGAAACTATTACATCTGCCACTATAGGATATGGTCAAGCTCTTGCAACTGCTTCGCAACCAAAATTTCCGTATGACTTTTCAGAAATGGACCGACAGATTGCAGAACTAACTGCTAGTCTACAATCAAAAGTCGAGGATAAAAGTACAGCTAAGACTGAAAATACCGGGGTACAAACAAGTCAAAGCGCTACAAATGGCTCAAATGATTTGCAGACCGTTCCAGGTCAAGGGGGCGGTCAGATTTCTGATGTAGCTACAGGCAAAGGCAATATTTCCGAAGCAGGTCAGAAAAAGGTTATCCCAAATGATAATGCTAAGGTATTGCCAAAAACTTCAGGGAAATCTAGTCTTCCATTAACTGTACTAGGACTCATAACAATTTTTGCTGGTTGGTTATTGACAAAGAAGCAAGAAGAAAAATAGAAGATTAGTGTAATTGCATCTATTTTGAGAAATATAGTTGTTTTTACATGTGAAATACATAAAGGAGATATTTGTGAAAAAAAGAACGTTATTATTTCTTTCTTTGTGTGCATCCGCGTTGAATGCTCAGCTTGTTCAAGCGGATGTGGTAAATGCCCCATCTAGTCAAGTTTCTTCATCTCAGGTTGCTGAAACTGGCGGGCAGTTATCTGTCGTTGATGAGGCTGGACAGATTAAAGCTATTCTGTCGAACATTCAAGGGGAAATTATTGGTGTTACAGCCCAGTTTCGCTCTGAAGCAAATAGCGGAATTACTGTCGCATTCTCAATGGATGAGCAAGGTAGATACGTAGCGGTTTTGGATCGGTCTGTATTTGCGGAGGAAGACCAAGTCTTTTCGCTGAAGTTAACGGCACAATTAACAGATGGAAGTTTTCAGACCTTATCAGATTATAGTTTTGAATGGAAGAAGGATGTCGTAAGCGCGGCTGAGAAGCCTACTGCTTTGAATAATAGCAATGCAATCTCGTCTAAAATTGAGGAGGAAGCAACTTCGACTACTACAAGCTCAACGGTTAATTCTAGTTTGACAACAGGTGCAACAAGTAGTACTTCGAATTTGCTGACCAGAAGTTCTTCCAATACGATTGCAGGAAGTTCGAATGGCTCTACAAGTGTTCCAAGTGCTCGAGTCAGTACAGCTTCCAGTTCGGTCAATGTTACACAACCTACAGGCACCATCACAATTGAAAATCGTAACGATGCCCAAGGTACCTTCGATGTTCGTGTTACCAATATCTCTTCTCCTAAGGATATAGCGAGTGTTATCTTGCCGACCTGGTCGCAGTCAGATGATTTACGTTGGTATGAAGCAAAGCGTCAGTCAGATGGCAGTTATAAGTTAACTGTCAATAAGAAGGACCATAAGTACCGCACAGGTACCTACACGGTTCATTTATATTATAAGGATTCAAATGGTGGTTTGACAGGTGCTGGTGGAACAACAACTCATTTATCAGAAGCGAAGCCAACAGGTACAATCACAATTGAAAATCGTAATGATGCCCAAGGTACCTTTGATGTTCGTGTTACTAATGTTTCATCACCGAAAGATATAGCAAGTGTTATTTTACCCACTTGGTCCCAGACGGATGATTTACGTTGGTATGAAGCCACTCGTCAATCAGATGGCAGTTATAAGTTAACTGTCAATAAGAAGGACCATAAGTACCGCACAGGTACCTACACGGTTCATCTATATTATAAGGATTCAAATGGTGGTTTGACAGGTGCAGGTGGTACAACGACTCATTTATCAGAAGCGAAGCCAACAGGCACCATCACAATTGAAAATCGTAACGATGCCCAAGGTACCTTTGATGTTCGTGTTACTAATGTTTCATCGCCGAAAGATATAGCAAGTGTTATTTTACCTACTTGGTCCCAGACGGATGATTTACGTTGGTATGAAGCCACTCGTCAATCAGATGGCAGTTATAAGTTAACTGTCAATAAGAAGGACCATAAGTACCGCACAGGTACCTACACGGTTCATTTATATTATAAAGATTCAAATGGTGGTTTGACAGGTGCAGGTGGTACAACGACTCACTTATCAAATCCGTCAGCACAGCGATCCTACACAGTCTATATTGACCCAGGACATGGAGGGCGAGACTCGGGCGCTTCTTACGGTGGCGTACATGAAAAAAATCTTGCATTGTCTGTTTCAAATAAGTTGCGTGAAAATCTCTTGAAATATGGAATCAATGTTTTGATGACCCGTACAGGTGATTATGATGTAGACTTCAAAACAGAGCGTTCACGAATGACGAATGCAAGTAACGCAGATTTATTTATTAGTATTCATTTTAATGCGACGGGAGCAGGAGTTTCGAATGCGACTGGTATCGAAACATACTGGTATCAATATAATCCAGAATACCAACCTAAAATTAATAAAGAAATGCATAATAACCCTACTCGTTTAGCTGAAAGTGAGATTTTAGCCAACAAGGTCCAGGAGAGTTTAATTAAAGAAACAGGTGCAGTTAACCGTGGCGTAAGAAGAGAAACTTTTGCAGTCCTTCGTGAGACAGCAATTCCTGCTATTCTAGTAGAGCTAGGATTTATGGATAATCCTTCGGAGTTGCAAGTTATCAAACAAGATTCTTACCACACTCGCCTTGCGAAAGCATTGGCACAAGGCGTAATGAATTGGTATGGTGCTGTTGAGGGAAAGTAGAAATTGCAGGTACAGGTATTGAAACAGGAAAACTTTCTAATGATCAAAAAAGTTTCATAGCTAATCTAGTACCTGCAATTGAACAAAGTTCAAAAGTTAATTCTATCCTTTCGAGCGTCATGTTATCTCAAGCCATCCTCGAAAGTGCATGGGGAACGTCATACTTGGCAACTCATGGGAATAATCTTTTTGGCATCAAAGCGGATGCTGCGTGGACAGGTGCTACAATTGAAATCATTACCAATGAATACCGTGATGGTGAGAAGAAGCAAGAAAAGCACTTGTTTAGAAAATATAATTCATGGAATGAAAGTGTAGCAGACTATGCTAAGTTCTTTACCTCTACTCCGTGGAGAATAAAAAATTACCAGAGTTTCAGAGAGGCAACTGATTATCAACAAGCGATTCTTGCGCTAAGACAATCAGGATATGCTACTGATCCGAAATATGGTGAAAAATTACGATCAATTATCGAGAATTACAAGCTTTATCTTTTAGATAATTAAGTTTTTTGGATGATTGATGATAAAATAGCCTTGCTCAAGAACGAGCAAGGCTATTTTTATCACTCATATAAATCTGTTAAAGGTTGTTTGTCAATGGCACTATTGTATTCTAGTTGTAAGTATGTTTGGTAAAGTGGTAGGGTTGATAGATCTTCAATTTGTTGGCCATTATTATCGATATTTCCCCAGCTAGTAATGATAGGTGCTTGGATTTGCATATCACTCAAAAATTGTTGGTAAGGTGATCGAGGAAGGGCATAGTCGGATTCGGATAAAATATCCATCAAATATGGAACGAGATAGTTTGGGCTGATTGTTGTAGATTCGCGCTCCCTAATATCAAAATTCGACCAAATCACTAAAGGGGTAGAATATTTAGCGGCAGGATTATTTTCATCCATAAATTGTGCGTAAAATTCTTGAGTCAAACTAGGTTGGTGATCGCCGTACATGACGATGACCGTTGGCTCTTTGTAAGTGCTAAAGAAAGTAATTAAATCTGCAAATGCTTCATCTGTTCTTTTCATGCTGGTCAAAAATTCTGTTTCAGCTAAGTATTCAGATGTTGAACCATTAATGCTGACTTCGCGAGGATAAATTTCTTCCGTACTTGGATAGCCTCCATGTCCTTGCATGGTAACAACAAAGCTAAATAGAGGCTGGTCTCCTTTTTGGGTATAAAGTTCTTTTATTCCGTTGAACAAGAATTGATCAGATGGCCAGCCACGATCAATTGTTAGTGGTGCTAAGCTACTAATAGCAGGTTCCGAATCTAAAAAATAAGATTTATTAAACCCTAGTAGAGGATACACTGCATTGCGGTTGTAATTATTTCCAGATTGAGGATGTAGAGCTACGGTGTCGTAATTTTTATTTTTTAGATAAGTTGCGAAACTTGGACGTTCTTGTGTGATAATCTGCTGATATGGGAATAAATTAGAGGATAATAAACTGATTGGGTTACTTGTCAGCACTTCATACTCGGTATTTGCAGTACCACCGCCGAAAACAGAGACGTTTAGGGTGCCATGAATAGTATTGTCTGTTAAAGCATGTTGGTTTGATAGCGGATTAGGCTCCATATTTAAGCCCTGTAAGTTTGAAAAATCACTCTGTGATTCATTCTGTATAAAGATAATATTAGGTCTGATTGTTTGATTTTCTGTTTCAGGAGGGTACTTCTCAAGAACTTCATTAAGTTTTGGGAGTGAATATCCCTCAGGCTTAGTTATTTTACTATCTTCATAGAAAGAGGCGAGTGAGAGTGGTAGCCCAAATTGACCATAGGTGACGTACATTCTCCAGTAGTTTAATGATATATTTGCATTAGAGACGACAGTTTTATTAATCATTGGAACGATTGTTATTAAAGTTATATAGCCCAGTAAAATTCTGCTGAAACGTTTCGGCCATTTGAAATCATAACTAGAATAAAACGTTCTAGAAGGTAGAAGTTTTGGTAAATATAATTTGGGGATAAAGAAAAAGAAGGTCAATAAGATATAAGAAAATACCATGCTTTGTAGCATTCGATTGTTGATATTAATTGCTACGCTAGAAGCTACATTTAATCCGTCTGTAATTTGAAAAAGATTATAAAATAATAGAGGAGCACCACGGCTGTCAATCAAAAGTTGGTTACTTATACCAATAAATACTGAAGCAGATAGAATTAATAGGCTGGCAAATCGTAGATTAGTTGTAAAGACCAGTATTAGGTAGAGGACTCCGATAATGATTAGATTGTTCCAAAGACTGTTTGGGGAAAGAGTAGAGAATTGTGAATAGCTATTTTCAATAATAAATAATGAAAAAATGGGAACTAGAAGATAAATCACTGATAGACTAATCGTTTTGAAGGCTTTAGAGATATGACCTCGGAGTTGTTTGTATCCCAAAAGACTAAAAAATATAAGGTAAGTCAGTGCAACTAATAGCTGTTGAGTTTCCATTTTATTAAAGTTCGAATTAAATAGCACTAATTCATTGCGATATAAACGTGGAAATGTAAAAGTAGTGAATATATATTGAACGATTAATAATATTGTTAAGATACGGATATCTCTTCTTTTGATTCTCCATGTTACTCCATTTAAGATAAAGCATATTAGACCTAAAGCAAGGACTATTAAGTGGAGGTACCAAAATTGATTATCTTTAGTTATCCGTAAAGTATAGGGAAGCTCAATAAAGGCTAAATTTTTATATTTATCTCCAGTTGATGTGTCAACAGATTCAACCAATTGTCCACCAACTTTAATTTTTACAATAGTCGGATTTTCACTAACAAAGTATTCAAATGATAAGGTTCTTACAGAAGAGGAAGATTTAATTATGAGTGAATTTTCCTCACCTAGAGAAGAGAAATTAGGGATTAAATCAGCATCATTGATTCCCCATTGGTTTTCTATAATTTCTGATGAATGAATATAGCGTCCATTTATTTGGATGCTGTCGATTACTTGGTTTGGTTGTTCTGCGATGATTTCTATCATTCCATCATTTTTTGTAGAACCTAATTCGTTTCGAATGAGATGTGCATAGAGAAAAAAACTTCCAATCAATCCGATGGAGATTAGTATGTGAATAAGCTGTTTGATTAATTTCATATTTATTAACATTTCTAAGTTTTATATTTTTGTGTAAAATCCAGTACACATTATATCAAATTTTTCTTATTAACTCAAAATTTGTTTTTATCTATACTGTGGAGTCAGAGGCGTAGAAAAAGAAAAGCCTTTATAACCAAACTAGGATAGAATTAGGAAAAAAAACTAAAAAATGGTATAATGAAAAGAACTGCAATTTGATGGAGAGGATTCATGAAACACGTTTTTATTATCGGTAGTCGTGGACTGCCAGCAAAATATGGTGGCTTTGAGACCTTTGTCCAACAATTGGTCAGTCACCAACAATCTGAAAAGATTCATTACCATGTGGCGTGCTTGTCTGATACAAGTCATCACCAACATTCGACCTACCTGGGTGCAGATTGCTTCACCATTAATCCACCAAAACTTGGACCGGCTCGTGTGATTGCTTATGATATGATGGCGATTACTTATGCCCTTAAAATCATCAAGGAACAGCAGATAGAGCGACCAATTTTCTATATTTTGGGAAATACCATAGGTGGCTTCATAGTGCCTTTTGCAAAAATGATTCACTCTGTTGGAGGTACCTTGTTTGTCAATCCAGATGGTTTGGAGTGGAAACGAGCAAAATGGGCTAAACCAGTTCAACGTTATCTAAAATTTTCTGAGAAAATGATGGTTCGTTATGCGGATTTGATTGTCGCTGACAATGAAGGTATTGAAGATTACTTGCAGTCTGAATACTCAGCTACAAATACAACTTTTATTGCCTATGGTACAGATTTAAGTCCGACTAAGTTAACAAAAGAATCTGAACAAGTTCGCCAATATTTTGCAAATTGGAACATTAAAGAGAAAGAATATTTCCTGATAGTTGGTCGCTTTGTTCCAGAAAATAATTATGTAACAGCTATCAAGGAATTTATGGCCAGCAAGACAAAACGCGATTTGGTCATTATAGCCAATCATGAAGGCTCTGCTTATTTCCAACAGCTCAAAGAAGAAACAGATTTTGTATCTGATTCACGTATCAAATTTGTTGGAACGGTGTACGATCAAGAACTGCTTAAATATCTTCGACAGGAGTGTCGTGCTTATATCCATGGACATGAAGTTGGTGGTACTAATCCTGGTCTACTTGAGGCCTTGGCACAAACCAATGAAAATTTGGTTTTAGGTGTTGATTTTAATAAAAAAGTTGCCCTGCAAGGTGCTCATTATTGGAGCAAAGAAGCAGGAAATTTGGCTCATTTGATTGATCAAATAGATGGACAAGCGGAATCCATTGAGCTTGGAAAAGTTGCAAAAAAACACATGCAAGAAGCCTATACATGGGAAAAAATTGCACGTGAGTACGAGGAATTATTTTTACAATGAAAGTAAACATACTCATGTCGACCTACAATGGTCAACAGTTCTTAGCTGAGCAAATTCGTTCTATTCAAGAACAGTCATACACAGACTGGACTCTCTTCATCCGTGATGATGGTTCCAGTGACAATACAAAAGAAATACTTAAAGATTTTGAGCGTCAAGATAGTCGAATTCATCTTATTGATAGTGATAAGAGTGACAATCTTGGAGTTATTAAAAGTTTTCACAAACTAGTGAACCACGATAGGGCTGACTATTATTTTTTTAGTGATCAGGATGATGTTTGGTTGCCAAATAAATTGGAACTCAGTCTAAACGAAGCCCAAAACTATCCAGCTAATCTCCCCTTAATGGTTTATATGGATTTAAAAGTGGTGAATCAAGATTTAGAGATTATGACTGAAAGCATGGTAAAATCTCAATCTCATCATGCCAATACGGAATTGGTGCAAGAGTTGACTGAGAATACTGTGACTGGCGGTGTCGCCATGATTAATCATACTCTCGCTGAAATGTGGCAAGAGACGGATGGTATACTCATGCACGATTGGTACTTGGCCTTACTTGCTTCAGCCTTTGGGAATTTGGTGTTTATTGATCAACCAGGGGAACTGTACCGCCAACATTCGGATAATGTACTAGGTGCTCGAACTCTCTCAAAACGCTTTAAAAAATGGATTCGTCCTCACATTTTATTTGCGGTCTATTGGGACTTGATCAAAAATAGCCAAAAACAAGCCCGACACTTACTACAAATGCCTCTATCTCAGTCAAATAGAGAATTAATTGAAGCATTTGTAACCATTATGGATAAACCAATGCTTGAACGATTCAGGATTTTAAGAAAATATGGATTGAGGAAAAATAAGGCTTTCCATACATTGGTATTTACAACACTCATTATTACAAAATTTGCTTATAAGGAATAGCTATGAATTTATTAAATAAAGAAAATCAAATACTCTTAAGAGAGATGATTAAAACAGATTTTAAATTACGTTACCAAGGTTCTCTCATTGGACATCTCTGGTCGATTTTGAAACCGATGTTACTTTTTACAATTATGTATTTAGTATTTGTTCGTTTTTTGCGCTTTGATGATGGAACTCCTCATTATGCAGTAGGGCTACTATTGGGTATGGTAACATGGAACTTTTTTACAGAAGCAACTAATATGGGGATGATGTCTATTGTTTCACGCGGGGATTTGTTGCGGAAGTTGAATTTTTCGAAAGAGATAATCGTCCTTTCTTCAGTTGCAGGAGCTGCAATTAATTACGCCATTAACTTAATGGTTGTGTTTGTATTTGCTGCTATTAACGGGGTTCCCTTTACTTGGTCCGTTTTAGTTATAATCCCACTGTTTTTTGAATTGGCATTACTAGCAACAGGTATAGCTTTCATCCTATCTTCTTTATTTGTAAGATTTAGAGATATTGGTCCAATTTGGGAAGTGTTCTTACAGGCTGGATTGTATGCGACACCAATTATTTATTCATTGACATTTATTTTACAGCGTGGGCAAGTAACATTTGCTAAATTGATGATGTTGAACCCTGTTGCACAAATTATTCAAGACTTGAGACATTTTATTGTTTATTCTGGGAATACTACAGTTAGTGAATTGATTGAAAATCCTGTTATTGTGGCAATTCCGTATATTCTTCCAGTCGTTGTTTACCTATTGGGTATAACTGTGTTTAGAAAAAATGCCAAAAAGTTTGCGGAGATTTTGTAATGGTAAAAAATAATAATATTGCTGTAAAAGTAGAACATGTTAGCAAGAGTTTTAAGCTTCCAACGGAGAGTAGTCAGAGTCTAAGAACTACTTTAGTCAATTTATTTAAAGGGATTAAAGGCTACGTAGAGTATAATGTTTTGCAGGATATCAGTTTTGAAGTTGAAAAAGGGGACTTTTTTGGAATTGTTGGTCGCAATGGTTCTGGTAAGTCGACACTGTTAAAAATTTTATCTCAAATATATGTTCCTGAAAGAGGGACTGTAGCTGTGGATGGTAAATTAGTTTCTTTTATTGAACTTGGTGTTGGTTTTAATCCGGAACTAACTGGTAAGGAAAATGTATACCTAAACGGTGCGATGTTAGGATTTACTGCAGAAGAAATTGATGCAATGTATGATGATATTGTTGAATTTGCGGAATTAAGTGAATTCATGAATCAAAAGCTGAAAAATTATTCTAGTGGTATGCAGGTACGTTTAGCCTTTTCAGTTGCCATTAAAGCTCAAGGAGATATTCTGATACTTGATGAGGTTCTAGCAGTCGGTGATGAGGCCTTTCAGCGTAAATGTAATGACTACTTCCTAGAGCGTAAAAAAAGTGGAAAAACAACCATTCTTGTCACCCATGATATGGGAGCTGTGAAAAAGTATTGTAATAAAGCTCTTCTTATAGAGAAAGGATACGTCAAGGCATTAGGAGAACCTGATGATGTAGCTAATCAATACAGTTTTGATAATGTGCTTGCCTCAATAAGCGAAGTTACAGAAAACGAAGAACCTCTGCATCAGAGTGATATTGTAAAAGATTTGGAGATTAACCTGGTCTCAAAAAATCAAATTGAACCAGATGAATCAATTGAAATCGAGTTTAAATATACGGTTTTAGAAGATATTGAAACACATGTTGCATTTACATTTTTAGATTTAGAACGTCATTTTGATGTATATAACGACAATTCTATGGATTTAAAAACGTTTGGCAAAGGTGAGAAGTTTATCCGAGTGAAATGTAAGCTACCTTCAATTAATCAGGCTAAATTAAAAATGGCGGTGTCAGTACGAAATAGTAATAAGCAGCCGTTATTATTTGCAAAGACTTCTGACACACCAGCTATTTTTATTAGTAGGAAGTTTAGCACTGATAATATTGCAGAGGAAGACGCAGCAACCGGGTTTATTCAGAGAAATAGCCAATGGGAGCTACTAGAATAATAAAATATAACGGAGGCAGAATGTCGCGTTTGTTGGTATATGTTCACTATAATAAATATAATGTTGTCAGTGAATATATTTATTATCAATTAAAGTCGATACGAAGTATTTATTCAGACATAGTTTTTGTTTCTAACAGCCATGTTTCAAAGGACATAGTACAATATTTACAGTCGGAACGATTGATTGATTTTTTTATCCAAAGAGATAATATTGGTTATGATTTTGCGGCATGGAAAGAAGGGCTGAATCAAGTAACATTTTATCAATATGATTCGGTAACTCTGATGAATGATACATGTTTCGGCCCCCTCTGGAACCTAGAGGATTATTATAGTCAATTTGACAGTGATGTTGATGTAGATTTTTGGGGAATGACCAATCACTTAGAGACAAAAATAGATAGTGTAGTTGTCCCTGAACATTTACAGTCATATTTTATGGTATTTAAAAAACGAATCTTGCAGAGTCAAGCATTTGTTGGTTTTTGGTCATCGGTAAGTGAGTTAACAGATATTCAAGATGTTATAAAATTATACGAGAGTCAATTGACAAAAATACTTTTATCAGAGGGCTATAGCTATAAGTGTGTATTAGATACATCCATTTGTTGTAAAACCCTTGAAAATAGAAATGTTACACTAGAATATCCAGAAGTTATACTTAAAAATAATGTTCCATTCATAAAAATAAAGAGTTTTACCGAATACCCAGACAGAATATACTCTTTATTACATCTTATTAGGATGAAAACGAAATATCCAGTTGAATTAATTGAGAGGCATTTGAGGCAGATAATTATTCCGGGTACGAGTTTTATTCCTCAAATACGGGTTTCGCAAACGATGGAAACTGTTCTATCTTCGACATCGGTACTTCTTCATGTTCACATAGAATCAGTGTCTATTTTTGAAGAGTATATTGAAGAGTTATGCAAAATAGCCGATAGGTGCCAGTTACTAATAACATTGCCAGAAACTGATTTTTCAAATAATTTTAGTATAGTTGAGAGATATTTATTCACCTACCAATTGAGAGCACAGATTGTAAAACTCACAGATGAATTGCATTTTTTTGAAATAGTAAATAACTATATGGGAGATGCCAAATATCTTGCTCATATAACTGTCAAACAAACAAACGAAATAAAATATTCTGTAGAGGATATTATTGACAGGTATCAGTTGAGGAAAATGTTTTTTACATCATTTGATGCAGTGATTTCTAATTTTGAATCACAATCTAATTTGTCTGTAGTTATTCCAGACTTAACAACTAATCAAAGATATGATAGAAAAAGTCTTCGTGAGGCCAATCCAGAACTTATTCGTCAATTGAATATACTTTATGAATCACTTGCGAGAACTAAGAAAGTTGATTTTTATAAAGTGCCTTATATAATCGGAGAAGAAGTAAGTTGGTATTGGATAAAAACAGAACACTATAAAAAGATTGAGGAGAAATTTAGAAACATTGATTTTTCAAAAGAAGATAGATTATTGCTAGTTCCAATATTATTTATTTATAGCGCGTGGGATTTATCAAATGATTATGCAGTGGTCGAGAATACTGAAAATGTGAGTCCAATATTGGAAAAGATTAGTTTTTTCAGCGAAAGGGAATTGCGTTTAATTATTGAAGAGAAGGAATTTTTACAAATTGGACTGAGAAGGACACTAAAGATAATATCTGTTGGGATTGTGAGTGTGTTTAAGATGATAAAGAAATCTCTATTAAAAAATTAGGGATAACGGATGACAAACAAGGGGAAGATAGTGTGAAGAGCAAAATAGTATCACCAAAAACAATATTTATTTGGAATTTATTAGGAAGTATTTCTTCAGCAGCAATATCAATATTTTTATTGTTACTAGTAACACGTTTGTTGACGGAATTAGAGGCTGATATTTTTAGTTTTGCTTATGCAGTAGCAAATCTTTTTGTAATCATTGCTAGTTTTCAGGTAAGAGATTATCAAGCGACTGATGTTTCGAAAAAGTTTTCGTTTAGCCAGTATCTTGCAACAAGGCTTATAACAATCACTATTATGCTATTACTTGCCTTAAGCTATATTTTTCTGTCTAAATATGAATTTCAAAAATCTGCCTGTATTTTCCTAATATGTTTGTATCGTGGAAGTGACGCTCTGTCGGATGTTTTTCAAGGATTGTTCCAACAAAATGCTCGGCTAGATATTGCAGGTAAATCACTTTTTTTGAGAAACTCTATTGTGATTTTGACATTTGGACTTGGTTTGTTTATAACCAATAACCTGCTACTCTCATTAATCTATCTAGTCATTAGCTCATATTTATTTGTTTTCTTTTTTGATGTTCCGAATTTGTTTCAATTTACGAGGGTTATCAAAGAAGAAATTAATTTGAAAGCCATTAAAAATATATTGTTAGAATGCTTGCCGTTATTTATTAATGCATTTTTACTTGTTACTATCTATAATCAACCTAAATATGCTCTCAATACTTTTTTTGAGAGAGGTGTTATAGGAACAGGTGTTCAAAGGGATTTTAACATTTTATTTATGCCTGTTTTTTCAATGAATATTTTATTGATTTTGTTTAGACCCATGATAACTCAGTTGGCTATATATAGAAGAGCTGGGGACTATAATCAATTTAAACAATATCAGAAGCGTATCGTTAAAATGGTTGTCGGGTTGGCTGTGTTAGTTTTGGTCGGGGGGATAGTATTGGGGATTCCAGCATTAAATATTCTCTATGGAACGAATCTTAATAAATACTGGCTAAGCTTTATTATAACAATGCTTGGGGGAATTGCGAGTACCTTTGCAACCATTTGTGATAACATGCTTACTGTTTTGAGGAAGCAAAAGTATCTCGTAATTTCATTTGCAATTTCTTGTCTATTATCCATATTGATTTCTAATCCACTGGTAGAATATTATGGAATATTGGGGGCAGCTATTGCTTTTGTGAGTTCGATGTGGACTTGGTTTTTAATTTCTTTAGTAATATATCTAAAATTGCAAAAACATTTGAATTGGGAAGTACAAGAATGAAGATAGAAAAATTATTTTTAAGGTTAGCAATCCCCTTTTTGTTAATTTCAATATTTGTTATGCCTGTGACAAAGGTTCCTGATGAAGCAACACATGCTTTTATGTCGTGGAATATATTATTTGATTCTCCTACAAGTAGAGATACAGAGGCAATGAATGAATTACGGGCAGCAGATTTTACGTATTCAGAACCGGAGATTCATGCAGTTGATTCTACAGAATATTCAAGCCTTTTTACCAAAATTCGTGATTTTTCAAAGGACAAATTATCTATCGATTTTTCTCTGAAATCGTTAATGAGTACACCTCAGCTAATTGGTCTAGTTGTAGGTAAATTGATTTATCCGTCATATGGTATGATGGTCACTATAGGGCGCCTTTTTAATACAATAGTCTATATTATAGGTATCTACTATTTGATAAAAAAAATAAAGTATGGGAAGATGACGCTGTTTTTTGTCTCACTTTTACCTATGATGATTCAGCAGGCTGGCTCACTGTCTTATGATGTGGTGAACTATCTGGCTGTTGTTGCATTTTTTGTTTTTTATGTTAACTTATTGGTAGACAAGGTACTGACCACCAGGAAATTTATTAATTTAATATTATTATCCTTGCTACTATATTTAACAAAAGCAAATAATATTTTACTTTTGGCATTGTTGTTTTTTGTTGATTTTGAATTTGAAGGTGTCTTATCTAAGTTTAATTCGATTTTAAAATGGATTCAAAAGAGAAGATTACCAATTCTTATTTTGGGATTAGGACTAGTTTTACTTGTTAGCTATCTGTTCCTACATAATAGAGGTGGTGTCGTGCACTTTGTTAAAGTGATGATAAACAGTTTATTTATCAATAATAGAAATGATCATCTTAATGGTATTTTAACGGTTGGTATTTTTGGTTATTTTGGCTGGTTTGTCACTCAATTACCTCTTTGGTTAATTTTCATAGATATTTTCATTTTTACGTTATTATTATTTAATGATGGAAATTTAAAGATAAGTAAAACAGAAGGTCTTGCTTCGTTATTTGTACTCCCTGTTCAGGTAGCTATCATTGTAGCGGGCATGTATTTTGCATGGACACCGACAGCTATTGGACCAAATGCAATAATTTCTCAGGGGGCACAAGGAAGATACTTTACTCCGTTTTTAGTCTATCTATTTCCGGCATGTTTAATGTTAAAAGAGCAGGTAAGTGTATCGGTAAAACAGAAGTATTTGATACGGTTGATCACTGTCACAGTAGTCATTAACTTTATCATGTATCTATTTTTGATAGTGGATTATTATTGGTTGTAAGAAGATAGTGGAAGAGGGAAACGTGAATATATTATTTACATTGAATGATGCTTTTGTCCCGCAAGTAGCAGCTTGTATGGGCTCAATCATGCGAACATTAAACGAAGACGATACATGCCATTTTTATCTTTTCTCAGATGGTATTAGTCAACAGAATAAAGAAAAACTTCATCAATTTGTTACCGACGGAGGAAATAAATTGACAATCGTTGAATTGGAAAACTTGGAATCATATTTTGATTTTGAAATTGACACAAATGGTTGGGCTTCGGTTGTACTTGCAAGATTACTTGTAGATAAATTACTGCCCGAAGAAGTTGAAAGAATCATCTATTTAGATGGAGATACTTTAGTTTTAGAAAATATTCGGGAGCTATGGGAAGTAGATTTGGAGGGGAAAGTCCTTGGAATGTGCCCAGAACCGACAGCTTCGTCTGAGAGAAGAAAAGGCTTAAATTTGGGTACGTATACATATCATAATGCGGGAGTTCTTCTAATCGATTTGAAACGGTGGCGTTCAAAAAGTATAGGAACAATTATTTTTGATTATTATAAAGAAAAAAATGGAGAGCTTTTTGCTAATGATCAAGATGCACTGAATGGAGCGTTGAAAGAAGAGATAAAAACACTCTCAATCACTTATAATTATTTTAATATTTTTGATGTTTATCCATATCGTACATTGGAAAAATTAAGTAGGCCTTCAACGTTTATTTCAAAAGAAGAATTTGTAAAAATTCGTAAGCAACCACGTATTGTTCATTTTTTAGGCGAAGAACGCCCATGGAGAATCGGAAATAAACATCGATTTAGAGAGGACTATGTTTCTGCATTAAATCAGACGCCATGGAGAGGTACTCAATTTGAGAGTGGTTGGCAGCTTTACTTTTTCTGCTTTAATCTTTTTAACATGGTTATGAAGCCTTTTCCTATGTTGCGCTATAAAATTATTACAGTCTTAATTCCTGTATTCATGAAATATAGGAAAATTAGATTACAAAAAGGAGTCTAGGTGTGAAGTTTTCCGTTATTATCCCAGCGTACAATGTTGCTGATTATCTGGAAGAATGTGTGTATAGTGTACTGAATCAGACTTATGAAGAATTTGAAATATTGTTGGTAGATGACGGTTCTACAGATGGTATAACCTCCAATATATGCGATAAATTAGCAGCTAAAGATGATAGGGTGAAGGTATTTCATCAGTCTAATGGTGGGCAATCAATTGCGAGAAATACAGGAATAAAAAATGCTAGTGGTGATTATATTTTATTCCTAGATGGTGATGATTTTTGGACTGATGTGCATTTTTTAGATGAAATCAATGATGAACTACATTCTCACGAGGAAGTGGTAGATGCAGTAATTTATCCATTTTCATACTGGTATGGTAATGCTGATATAAGAGTTCGTGATTTCCCTCAAAAATTACCTAGACATGAAATTATTACTGATTCTGTTCTACTTGTAGAAACAGGCGCATTGATTGCTCCTGTTTGGAACAAGTGTGTCCGCAGAGAACTATTTGCAGATTCTTTGATGTTTCCAGACGGGTTAATGTACGAAGATGGTATTTGGTGTGCAGACCTATTAAAAATAATAACTTGTTGTTGTGTCATTGAAAATTCTAATTATATGTATAGACAAAATAGAGATGGAAGTTTTACTAACAAAATTACACAAAAAAAAGTCTATCATGCCTTTAGAGGAATTGAAGAAAATTTAAAGAATTTTAAACAACTATCGAATGAGAAACAAGAAGCACTTTTGATTTATTTATCAAATTCTTATATTTCCATCTTGCCATTTGTATTTCCATATCTGAATAATTCTGATATAAAAATGTTTGTGAAAAAATTTAGATATTTGCTAAAATATTCACAGAGGGTAGAACTTGTTTCGTTTAGAATCTCAGGTTTAATGACCAGAGTTCTGGGGATATATGTATCAACATTTATTCAAAACAAACTTTTGAAAATTTATAAAAGTAGATAATAATAGAAAGTGATTGGTAACACTGTGAAAAGGTGGATTAGAAATTTCACAACGCGATTATTTATCTTATCAGGTAAATACAAGCTATTGTTTTATATATTAGAGCTTACCAAAAATATTGCAAAGTTTTTCTGGAGAATTCCAAAATATATAAAGCGAACTCTACTAGCTTTGCAACGTGATAAGCAACGTAGAAATAATTATTCAGATATCAAAAATCGATACTTGATTTACACAATTTATGAACATCAATCGTCTTTACAGGACTATAAAGTAATTTTTTTAGAGGCATTGGCTAAAATTTCTCGAGATGTTTTAATTGTTGTAAATGGTAAACTTCCACAGGCTGATATAAATCGTTTAGCACAATATGGTAAGGTTGTGGAAAGAGAAAATGAGGGGTATGATGTTGCGGCTTTCCGACATGGGATAATACATACTGGAAAAGAGGCGTTACAACAATATAATCAGCTCATCTTGGTTAATGATACGAATATTGGTCCTTTTAGGGATTTGGAAGAGGTTTTCTCTGAGTTTAATTCCAATCAGCTAGACTTTTGGGGAATTTCGATGGGTGAGGAGCAGCTAGACTTTACTGGTTATAACCCTTATGGTAAAATTCCTAAGCACTTACAATCATATTTTGTTGTTATTGAAAATAGCTTGCTTAGGTATGAAGGATTTTATGATTATTGGGAAAAGCTCTCTGATACGGATTCTCGTAATAAGGCAATTGGAAAACATGAAACTGTGTTTGCAAAATATTTTTATGATCGAGGCTTTAAGTATGATGCATTGATTAAAGACACGAAAGATAGTGCATTGTATATTCATCCGCTTAAATTATTAAAGCAAGGTTGTCCATTAGTTAAGTATTCGGCCTTTAGAAATTATGACAGAGAACAATATTTTTGGCATGGTTTAGAAAGAGAATCTGAGATTCCGGATTTGATGGAGTATATTGCTAAGGAAACAGATTATCCGATTGAAGTGGTGTCTTCTATATTAGAAGATTTTAAAACTAGAGAAAATCAATCTTATATTTTGATTATTGATGGTGTCGAAAATATTATTCCACAATGTACACGTTATCGTGTGTTAAATAAGGCTGAGCAATTGCGAGAACTTGGTTATACAGTTCGAGTGATAAATAATTCTCTTGTACAACTTCAGGATGCACAGTTTGCTAGTCATATTATTATTTATCGTGCTCCATTCAATGATATGCTGAAAGAAATATGTAGGGCGGCACACATAAAGAACAGACCTGTTTATTTTGATATTGATGATTTGGTTTTTGATACAAAATTTACAGATGAACTTGAATTTACCCAAGGCTTGAGCAAGAGAGAGAAAAAAGGTTATGATACAAGTGTCTTAGCTTACAAAAAAATGCTTTCTCTCTGCGATTATGCTATCACATCGACTTCGAAATTGAAAGACGAGCTTGAACAATATAAAAACAAGGTTATCTTGAATCGCAACGTCATGTCTAAAGAATTAGTTGAGCGTAGTTTACAAGTTAAGAAAAATTCGAACGACAATAAAGTCAAAATAGGATATTTCTCAGGGTCAATTACACACAACGAAAATTTTGATTTAATTAGTCAAGCATTGCTACATCTACTTCAAAAGTACCCGCAAGTGGAATTACATATAGTAGGATATTTAGACATTCCTAAACCATTCCAAAAATTCAAAAAACAGATTGTAAGTCATGAGTATGTTGATTGGAGAAAGCTTCCAATTTTAATTTCACAAGTTGATATTAATTTGGCGCCGCTTGTAACCACAACCTTTAATGAAGCAAAGTCGGAAATTAAATGGATAGAAGCGGCAGCAGTTAAAGTTGTGACAGTTGCAAGTAATCTTGGAGCATTTGAAGAAATGATTCAAGATGGAGTGACTGGAGTTCTAGCAGATGATAACGAATGGGAAAGTAAATTGGAGAGATTGATTCTTGAACAAGACCTGAGAGAACAAATAGCAGAAAATGCTTTTGAATTTGTAATGAATCATTGCACTACAGCAAATAGAATTAATGATTTTTTGAAAGAAGAGTTAGTCTAATGAAACGTATTTTGTTTATTTCTCCTACAACTAGTATGGATAATGGTGCGGAGAAGTCTATTTATTATCTAATGAAGTACCTTATTCAACTGGGACACACAGTTATAAATGTTACTCATGCAATAGGAGGGGAACCGCAAGATAAGCATGAGCAACTTTATAAAATGATAGGGGTTAAGAATTACTATTTGCCAACTGTCAAGTGGTGGTGGCCGGATGCACCAGGTGGAGAAATCCTTAATAGAGAAGAGGCTACAAGCTACTATCGCCAGAATGTTCAGGACATAGCTGAAATTATTGAGCAAAATGAGATAGACTTGGTTATTTCAAATACTGTTAATGTTTTTCAGGGAGCAATTGCTGCCTCATGTCAAAAGGTTCCCCATTTTTGGCTAATTCATGAATTCCCTAAAAATGAGTTTGCTTATTATGCTGATAAAATTGACTTCATAGAAGAGTATTCTTCAGAATTATTTAGTGTGACTGGAGAGTTAAATAATTTTTTAACACCACTATTTAATAAGAAAGTCCATCCGTTTATTTCTTATACTGAGCAAGAAACAAAAGATTTAAAAAAAGGCAACCAAGTTAGAATTGTTTCTGTTGGTCGATTAACAGAAGGAAAAAATCAATTAGAACTTATAAAAGCATATAAGACACTAAATAGATTGGATATTGAATTGGTTTTTATTGGAGGATGGGATAGTAAATACAAAGCTATTTGTGATGAATATATCCATAAAAATAAATTACAGAAAAATGTTAAATTTTTAGGTAACTTAGATAATCCATGGGAAGAAGTAACTGATAGAGATATCTGTGTTTTCCCCTCGTCAATGGAAACTTTTGGCTTAGTCTATGTTGAAGCAATCTTAAGAGGGCTTCCCGTAATTCTATCAGATAATTTAGGACATTTGACGGCATTTGAAATATTCTCAGCAGGTCAAATTTATAAATTGGGCGATATAGAAGACTTGGTGACTAAGTTAGAGCAAGTGATTGAATCCTTTAGAGATTTTTCAGATAGGGCTCGGCTTGATGTGGAACGTTTACGTACTCTATATACACCGGAAGTTGCCTATAAAGAAATACTGAACAGCATCAATCACTTAGAATATATTGGATACCAAAATACAAATTTAAGTCACATAAAAGAGTTACTGACTTTAAATATGCATCCAACAAGATTGGAGCGTTATGCAAGATTAATCAGCAATATCGCGACAAAAATCAGACATAAACTTCGACTTTAATGAATAATAGGATAGCTATGCTAAAATATGTATATTATAGTTTCTTCAAATGAGTAAGTAGAATCTGAAAAGTTATATAGAATTCTAGTTTTAGAGAGAAAAAATGAAAGTATTAATGATTATTCCTGCCTACAATGAAGAAGAAAGTATCCTTCAAACTGTTCAGGGAATTATAGATTATAGAAATAGTGTGAATTTTCAATTGGATTATGTTGTCATTAATGATGGCTCAACAGATCGCACGAAAGAAATTTTGATAAACAATAAATTAAATGCAATTCACTTGGTACAAAACTTGGGGATTGGCGGAGCTGTTCAAACAGGATATAAATATGCCTTGGATAATGACTATGATGTAGCTGTTCAATTCGATGGTGATGGTCAACATGACATTCGTTCATTAAATAGCTTAATTCAGCCAATCTTAATTGGTCAAGCTGATATGGTGATTGGCTCACGCTTTGTTGGTGAAACCTTGTCAGAATTCCAAACCAGTTTTATGAGAAGATTTGGAATAGGCGTTATTTCAAATATGATAAAAATAACAACTGGAAAACGCATTTGGGATACAACATCTGGTTATCGTTTGGGAAATAGAAAAGTAATTGCTCAATTCGCCAGACGATACCCTACGAAATATCCGGAACCAGAATCAACTGTTCATTTACTAAAGCAAAATTTCCAAGTAGTAGAAGCACCTGCTAATATGTTTGAGAGAGCAGGAGGGGTTTCTTCGATTACTCCATTTAAGTCCATCCGCTACATGGTAGAAGTTTGCTCATCTATTTTGATTGCTTCGCTTATGAAGGAGGGGGAATAATGACTATACAAGCATTAGCTATGTTTCTTGCCTCACTAGGTTTTTTGTATTTTATTTTTAGGAATATTAATAAAAATAAGATTTTATTCGAACATGCCTTTATGTGGATTGTTATTGGCTTCGGACTGATTGTTTTTGCACTCTTTGATGTTATTCCTATTAAATTGGCTTATTTATTCGGGTTTGGTCTGACTTCCAATTTCTTGTTATCTGTGGCAATTTTTGTTCTCTTGGTGATTGGATTTTTGCATAGTATGGCTTTATCTCAACAAAAGCAGCAGATTAAAAATTTAATTCAAGAAGTATCAATGGCTAAAAAAAGAATCTCTGAGTTGGAGGAGCATCATGCAGAATAACCATACATTTGTTATCTGTGCTTATGGAGATAGTAAGTATCTAGAAGAATGCATCCATTCGTTAAGGCAGCAAACACTTCAATCACAACTCATCCTATACACTAGTACTCCGAGTGAATATATAGAACAAATTTGCCAAAAGAATGCAATCGTAATGCATACCGCACAAGGAGGAGGTATTGGAAAAGATTGGAATTTAGCACTCTCTTTTGTAACAACCCCTTATGCTACAATTGCTCATCAAGATGATATTTATTTACCAGACTATTGTGAAAAAATAATGTCTCAGATGACAGAGGAAACGTTGATTGCTTATTCAGATTATCAGGAAGTTAAGGAAGGTGTGGCTATTCCCTTAACTTCAAACTTGAAAATCAAGCAACTCATGTTACGGACAATGGCCATGTTTCCCAAATGGAAATTTTGGCGGAATAGGGTTTTAGCCTTTGGTAATCCAATTTCTTGTCCAGCTGTGACCTATAATTTGAAGAAACTGAATGATTTCAAGTTTAATGAAGCAATGAAAGTTTCTCTTGATTGGTTTGCTTGGTATCAGATTGCACAAAAAAATGGTAGCTTTACCTTTGTAGATGAGAGTTTGATGTATCATCGTATCCATGAAGAATCTGAGACGACAAATAGCATTGAAAACAATATTCGTACAAAAGAAGACTATGAAATGTATTTGTTGTTTTGGCCAAAGTTTATTGCCAAGTTTCTCCTGAGTTACTATGTTAAGAGTCAAGAGACGAACGACTAAAATATTTTGGTTGTTGATCATTGTGTTCCCACCAATTCCTACTCAAAATATTTCAAAAACATTTCAGAAATTTTACAAAACATTCAACATTGTCATGTAAATGTAATAAAAAATTTCAAAAGATAGAGGTTTTCATAGGAAAATCTCTTTTTTTGTGCTAGAATAATAGATGGAGGTCCGATATGATCAAAATTTTTGGTAAAATTCGTTACCATTGGCAACCGGATTTATCATGGGCCATCATATACTGGTCACTTACCTTCACACCTATTTTTATTGGTATGGCACTTTTATTGGAGAAGTTGCAAGTTTCAAGATTATTTATTCTACTTGTCTCACTCTTTGCTGTATTAGTAGTGCTCGGCTTACATCGCTATTTCGAGATAAAAGATGAGCATTTACGGATTGCTTCGGCTAATCCTTTTGCAGTGCAGAAAATTGAAATTGCTACCATAGAAAAAATTGAAGTTTCTTATTTAGCCATTCGTATATTTGCAAAAGAGTTTCCCAACGGACGGATGTATTATATGCGTAAATGGACAAAAAAATACTTTATTAACCATTTAGCTATTCATAGTTGCTTCAAGGGTAAAATTGAATTAATAGACCATTTAATAAAACAGGATTATTTTGAAGAGTATTATACAAAAAAAGCCAAATCAATCCGCTGAAATGGCTTTTGTAGGGCATGATTTGATGGCTTTAAGAATATCTGGATTGGGTTCAATTGTTTTCTCTAATTGTGAGTCGTCTGAAAAAACAACGATACCATTGTTATCATAATCAAACAGAGATGAGTAGGTTTGGCAGAGCCCGCAAGCAATGCACCGTTCAGGAATAAGTTTTACTTTCATATTAGTATTGTAATCATATTTTAATAAAAATACAAGGAGTTTTCTCAATAATGTCACAAGAGCCATGGAATGAAGAAGTTTACCACACAGAAACAACTAGTCGTAAAGAACGTCTGAGTAAGGGGGTAGCGAATACAACGGTATTTACAGTTTTGGCAATTATTTTCTTTGTTATCGTACTGATTATTGGAATTATGGCTGTCTATCTCTCAATCGGTGGCGGTAGTAAAACAGATTCAACAAAAGAATTTTATACCCCAAGCACTACAACAGTCGTAGCAGAGAGCTCTTCATCGGCTGCTGAGACACAAGAATCTACTTCGACTGACACGACAGAAACAAGTTCTAGCCCAGCGGAAGCAACGGATGGCTCTACCCTTACTGTTCAAGCAGGTGAAGGTGTAGGACAACTGGCTGCTCGTGGTGGGATTTCAATTGCAGAGCTAGAGCGTTTGAATCCAGAGAAAATGACAACAGGGTCTTGGATTGCGCATCCTGGGGATGTAGTTCGTATTAGATAAAGAGGAGTTATGAAATCAATTCAAATTGCAATTGACGGTCCAGCTTCAAGTGGAAAGTCAACGGTTGCTAAAATTATTGCTAAAAATTTTGGATACACTTACTTAGATACAGGAGCTATGTATCGCTCGGCTACCTATCTAGCCTTGACAAACGGTGTAGAGGTCACAGATCAAAAACGAATCGTGGACTTGCTTGCCCAGTATCCCATTCAATTTGGGCGTGATGAAAACGGTCAGCAACTTGTTTTTGTCGGTGGTGAAGATGTTACTTTGCCTATTCGAGATAATCAAGTAACAAATAATGTATCAGCGGTAGCAGCGCTTCCTCTAGTACGGGAAGAATTGGTCCGCCTGCAACAGGACATTGCGCAAGCTGGTGGTATTGTCATGGATGGTCGTGATATTGGTACGGTTGTGTTGCCACAAGCAGAACTCAAAATATTCCTTGTTGCCTCTGTTGAAGAGCGTGCCCTTCGTCGATTTAAGGAAAATACGGAACGTGGCATTGAGACAGACTTGGAATCTCTAATGCAGGAAATTGCGGCTCGTGACTATAAAGATTCTCATCGAGAAGTTTCTCCTTTAAAGGCAGCAGATGATGCCATTACCTTTGATACAACAGGAGTATCCATAGAAGGTGTTGTTCAATTTATTTCAGAAAAAGCGAAAGAAATTCTTGACAAGTAGTTTTAGACATGTTAGAATAGTTGTATTGAGAAAAGCAGAAGTGAGAACTTCTCGCCTTGCGACTAACGTTGTCTGGCTCTACGGATTAAGATTTCTTCGGAAAGAATAATGGTGTAGTGCGGACTTGTTTAGCAAGTCCGTTTCGTTTTTCTCGAAAAATACAAAATGAGGTGAAAAGCCATAGCAAAGCAAGATTTGTTCATCAATGATGAAATTCGAGTGCGTGAAGTTCGTCTTATCGGTCTTGAGGGTGAACAGTTGGGAATCAAACCACTCAATGAGGCTCAGGCCATTGCTGATAGCGCCAACGTGGATTTAGTATTGATTCAACCCCAAGCTAAACCACCAGTAGCGAAAATTATGGACTACGGTAAGTTCAAATTTGAATATCAGAAGAAACAGAAAGAACAACGCAAAAAACAAAGTGTTGTCACTGTAAAAGAAGTGCGTCTAAGTCCAGTTATTGATAAAGGGGACTTCGAGACAAAACTTCGTCATGCCCGTAAATTCCTTGAAAAAGGAAATAAGGTTAAGGTTTCGATCCGTTTCAAGGGTCGTATGATTACCCACAAAGAAGTTGGAGCGAAAGTATTAGCTGAGTTCGCTGAAGCAACCCAAGATATTGCCATTATCGAACAACGTGCTAAGATGGACGGACGTCAAATGTTTATGCAATTGGCCCCAGCTTCAGATAAAAAATAAGCTTTTTAAGCAAAAGGAGAATTAACATGCCAAAACAAAAAACTCACCGCGCATCAGCTAAACGTTTCAAACGTACAGGTTCTGGTGGATTGAAACGCTTCCGCGCTTATACTTCACACCGTTTCCACGGTAAAACTAAAAAACAACGTCGTCACCTTCGTAAAGCAGGTATGGTACATGCTGGTGACTTCAAGCGTATCAAATCAATGCTTACAGGTTTGAAATAAGCCGACTTACTAGAATTTAGATTATTTGGAGGAAAATTAAATGGCACGTGTTAAAGGTGGCGTTGTTTCTCGTAAACGCCGTAAACGTATTTTAAAATTAGCTAAAGGTTACTACGGAGCTAAACATCTCTTGTTCCGCACTGCGAAAGAACAAGTCATGAACTCTTACTACTATGCATACCGTGACCGCCGTCAGAAAAAACGTGATTTCCGTAAATTGTGGATCACTCGTATCAACGCGGCTGCTCGTATGAACGGTTTGTCATACTCACAATTGATGCACGGTTTGAAATTGGCTGAAATCGAAGTAAACCGCAAAATGCTTGCTGACTTGGCAGTAAACGATGCAGCAGCTTTCACAGCTCTTGCAGATGCTGCTAAAGCAAAACTTGCTAAATAAGTATAAAAATCTAAAGAACTTGGTAGTGATGAACCAGGTTCTTTATTTTTGGAAAGTAGCTCACCACTTGCTAAATTTCGATATGGGTGATATACTTAACTAGTAAATAAATCGACGGTTTTTAACTTTATCGTCATTTAGTTTTTCTTTTATTATTTCGACGAGCGAGGAAACGTCGTTTCCTTATTTCCAACTTCAAACACTCCACTGAAGTGTTTGAACTCGCCTTGCCTGATTGAAACAGTCTGGGGGACTGTTTCAAGTCAATGCCTAGAAATAAGAAAGCATTGAGTTATGCCTGCGGCTGTTGACACAAACTTCGTTTGTTTCATTTCCGACCTTCAAAGGTTCCCCGAACCTTTGAAGCTAGTAATAAAAGTAAACTAAAAGACTATAATAAGTGGATGTGGTGATGCTATTTTACAATAGTTGATTACATTTATCATGTCGGTAATATAATAATGGTAAATAAGGAGAGAAACATAGATATGAAACAAGGTAAGACTTTGCTTTATGTAGCAGGAGTATCGCTTATTTGTGCTGTAGCATTGGTTACTTATCAAGCGTCTAACTATAGAGAGCAATCGAACCATCAAAAAACAACAAGCATAGAAACATCGCAATCAAAGCAATCAAAAGAGATTCCTTCAGATTCGAAAAAGGAAGTTCCAGGGATTGATAAGGCGACGGATGATGGTTTTTTACTCACTGATGAGTCACAAATTGAGGAAAAAACTGATTTAGGAATTATTGTCAATCATGGTGATCATAAGCACTTTTTCTTTTATTCAGATTTAAAGAATACAAAATGGGCTTATTTAATTCCTGAAAATTATCAAGAAAAAAACCATTCTTCTCAACCTAAGAGAAGTCAATTATCGTCAGGCTCGAAACAGACCGAAGATGAATACGTTTTTGATCCTAAAGATATTGTCGCAGAGGATGCCAATGGCTATACTGTTCGGCATGGGGATCATTATCACTATATTTTAAAATCAAGCTTAGGTGGCACGACACACAGACAATTGACCTCTGATAGTCGTCAATCGCCAACTGTTCCTATCGTTCACCAACAGGAAGGGATTCCGGGGATTGATTTTCAAACGAGTGATGGTTTCTTGTTTGATGGGCAAAATATCAGCGGTGTAACGGAAACCGGGATTCTAGTAAGGCATGGGAAACATTTGCATCTTATTCATTTTGAAACATTGAAAAGGAGTAAATGGTCTTATCTTGTGAATCAGTATAAACCAAATGTTGAATCGGATAAGAAGTCACAACCTGAGGTAGAAAATACTGAGTATCAAACCAAATTGGACTACTTAGCAAAAGAACTGAATTTAGAGCCATCACGTCTTAAGAAAGTCATTGTTGACGGTCAAATTGGATTAGAATATCCGCATGGCGATCACACACATATTGTTTTATTAAAGGAAATTGATGCAACGAAGCCGTTTGAAAGTCCGGAGGATCGTATTCTTAAGCAAAAGGATGGAGAAACTCTTGAACAGAGAAAAGAACGTCTCATTAAACAGTACATGGAGCGTTTTAAAGTAAAACGTGAGGACATTACAATTGATGGGAACTATATGAGTGTACGCCATGGGGATCATGCGCACGTTTATAAAATTGATCCTAGTTTGCCAGATGATCCTGAGCGTGATGTTAAGACCGAAACGGTAAATCTTGCTATTGAGAAACAATCAGTATATGGACCTTTTTATACAGAAGGTTCGACAGAAAATTTAACACGTAATGGTGTCCATCAAAAGTATCATCCGGAAGGTCTTCAGGATATTAAAAATTTCATTCTAGTAACATTCAGTACAAATAGTGATTTTGGTGATTTTGTCGTTAATGGTAAAAAAACGAAGAGAGTTTATTATTTGGTTCGTAAAGATTTAAATTGGGAGGATTTGAACATCGCCTATCCGCAGACCCTTCAACAAAAGGGACGTGTCTTTAATGGTTGGAATGCTACTTTGCCAAAGTCCGGCAAGATGGCAAGAGAACATCAAAGTTTTTATGCTGATTTTGATAATGTTTATCGTAAGCCAACCAAAAATATTTACACTCCAAGTGATGATGTTTCAAATATTGATCTATCAGACTATGTACCTGTTAAATATAGTGCGATAGCCAATGGTCGTTTAAAATTAAATGGTGAGATTCGAGCAGGGTTCATATACTTTGTGAAATCTGACTTAACTTGGAAACAAGCTAAGGAGCAGGGGCTTGTTGTACCAGAACCGGTTCCAAGCAAAGATTATGAGTTCATTGAGTTTAGGACAGTTATTACTGGTGGAGAAAAAGATACAGATTATGTTAGTGCCACAACGAGCTTGGCAGCATTTGGGACAACGGCTCCTCGTATAGGACCTTACATTGCTAACAATACGGAGAATCCAACGGACATCAATGACCCAAGTAGACATCCAAATTACTATTGGCATGATCCAAAGAATTATGTAGCCCTCGCATTTCGAGCAGGTGAAGGTGGTCAACTTCAGACACATTTGGGAACTAGTAAAACAGTTGTTTACCTTGTTAGAAAAGGGTTAACACTGAACCAAGCTGGAATTTTTCCGCCATCTTTGAAGAGTGATACAGGTTATAAACGAGATTATACAAAACCTGTTATTCCAAATGTAGCATGGGATACACCTATTTTGGAAGATACTGTCTACGATATTCATTTCGATAAAGTTGAAAGTGATAGCAAAGATGGGACAGTTGAGCCAGGTGATACTTGGTTGCCTGGGAATCCATTGGCGAATACTCCAGATGTCCCTAATGGAGAAGAGGACGCAGATAGCTGGTTAGATGATTTGTTGACACCTAGTCCAGAAGCGACAGATATAGAAACTGTAACAGAAGCTGAAACTACAACAGAAGATACAAAAGCAACTGAAAGTAGTACTGCTGCTCCCATAGATATCCCTAAAAAATCATCAACAGAGGAAGAGCCTAGTGAGGATTTTATATTTCCTTGATGAAATAGATATGAGTGATTTGAATTAGTGGTCTAATACTCTTCGAAAATCAAAATCAGACGTTGTTGACTTGATTTGATGAGTGAAAGGCTCCAGTGGAGCCTTTCAGCCTGTTACCTTGAAACAAAATAGTAACAGGGTTTTATCTGCTAAGTAGAAACGAACTACGTTCGCTCTATCTCCAACCTCCAAAGGTTCCCCAAACCTTTGGAGCTAGTCTGTTTTTGATTTTCATTGAGTATAAAAAGGCTTAGAATCAATGTAGTAACTGACATGATTCTAAGCCTTTTAGTGTATTACCGTGAATTTGAACTGGTACTTGTTGAGCTAGTGCTTGTACCAGTATTTGGTGTACTGGTAGCAGTTGTACTACCGTGAAGTTCTAGGTAGCTTGGTGCTTTAAATAGTTCAATTGTTGATTTATTGCCGTTTTTACTATACAAACTTGTCGATTGTGTACCAAGTTTATTCTCCAGAGCAATCTCGGCAGCCAATGAGTCAATGTAGTTATATTGACTTGAATCCAAGGCTGGCAATCCATTGTCGAAGAATCGGATAAGATCACCAGTTTGAATGGCATCGCTAGTCGCTAGTTGTGCTGCGGTAGCTTCTTTAATTGCATCAATTTCTTTCTGAGTTGTCTCATCTGGATTTGTAATTTCAAGACCAGTTTCTGTATAGTAGATTTTACCTTCGTAGCTAGTGTATTTTGGTGTGATGAAACTGCCAGCGGTTCGAAGAGCCACAATTTGGCTGTGTTGGCTGGAAAGTAGATCTTGACCAACTTGAAGATAGTTATCGGATTTGATTCCTAAAAGATGTTCGAGAGTAGGAAGTGCATCAATCTCACCACCATAGGTATCAAAAATCCCACCGTTGGTCATTCCAGGTACAACAATCATATATGGAACACGTTGCATCATGGCATTGTCAAAATCTGACCAAGTCTGAGAATCTTTTCCAATCAACGGTGCCAAGTCAGGATTGCGTGAATTAGAAATTCCATAGTGATCACCATAGAGGACGATGACGGAGTTTTCGTACAAGCCAGTCGCTTTTAAGTAATCGAAAAATGCCTTTATGGACGCATCGAGATAGTTTGCAGTAGCAAAATAGCCATTAATGGTTTCATCATCTGTATTGGCTAATGGAAAGCCAATCTCATCCCCAATCAAGCTGGTTGTATAGGGGTAGTGGTTGGAAACTGTGATAAATTTGGTATAGAAGGGTTGCTGTAAATGTTCCAGATATTGGATAGAGTCGGCGAACATGATTTTATCATTCAGACCGTATTGGAATGAATTTTCAGCAGTGGCTTTAGAGAAATAGGATTGATCAAAGAAGTAATTGTAACCCCATTGTTTATAGGTGTTGTTCCTATTCCAGAAACTGGCTGCATTACCGTGGAATACAGCAGATGTATATCCTCCATTTTGAGAGAGAATATATGGTGCAGCTTGTTGGGTATTGCTTCCGCCATATTGGACCATGAAAGAGCCTTGATTGAGTCCAAAAAGAGAGGTTTCAATCATGGTTTCGGCATCAGAGGTCTTACCTGCCTTAACTTGGTTAAAGAAATTGGAAAAGGCGAGAGTAGAGCTAGAATGATACAGAGAATTGAGGAAAGGTGTGACTTCGTGCTCGACACCGTTGACATTCAACTTATAGTCAATAACAAATTGTTGTAAGCTTTCTAGGTGGAGATAGATAACATTTCGCCCTTTGGCAATGCCGAAGTAGTTGTCATTCGGTTGAGCATAATGTTCTGCAATATATTGTTTCACAGGCTCCAAATCTGTAGATTTTGCTCCAGAACGATTCTTGTGGGCATTGTAGGTTTGATTAGCATTGTAACCAAGGAAAGCAGGTAAACCAAGGGCTCTGACGATATAAGTATTAGAAAATCCTCTCGTAAGTAGCTCTGGTCTATCAATTTCTGCTAAAAAGAGGTTGATGGAGAAAAGCATGACTGATAGTGCTGTAATAGCAAAGCTAGATTTTTTATGAAATGTCTTTTTATCCCACCGGAGTAGTTTACGATAGACTAGGATTCCAAAAATGATAAAATCAAGAAAATAGATAATATCCCATAGCCTAAATAACTTAAGAGCTGCTTCTCCTAATCCAGCAGATACACTAGAGGTAGCCATTATAGTAGAGATGGAAATATAATCGGAAAATTCTCTGTAATAGACTGCATTTGAAAAGAGCCAGACGGAAAGAATAATATAAATGATCATCGCTACGCTATAGAAGACTTTTGTATTCTTTATATAAAGCGAGAGACCGAGTAATAAAATCCCGACTGGTAGAGGATTCATAATAGCAATAAAATTTTGGAAAAACCCTTGTGTATCTAAGTTGAAATCAACATAGTAGGCCCAGAGTGTTTTGAGCCAGTAAATGATTAGCAAAATCAAGACGAAACCAAGTCTAGTCTGTCCGCTCTTCTTGACATAGTCAATTAGTTTTTTCACAATAAAACCTCATGGTCCTTTCTAAAAGTTTAGTTCATTATACCATAATTCTAAAATAAGCCTCAAAGTTTAGAGTTTTTTTGGCATATATGAAGAAACATGTTATAATAATTCTATGAAAATAAAGGTAAACCGTATTGCAGAACAGAAAATAAACAGAGGGATTCAACTCTTGGATAGCGCTGATTTTTCAGGTTTTTCGTTTGATGAAGACAGGCTGGCTGTTTTGTATTCAGAATCTGGAAGCTATTTGGGCCAGGCTTATTTGTCCAAACAGAATAAGGGGATAGGCTGGCTGTTTAGTAGAAGCAATCAAGACTTGACCATGGATTTTTTTGTTAAATTATTCGTGGATGCTAAACAGAAACGTCAACATTTTTATCAATCTGAGATGACGAATGCGTTTCGTTTATTTAATCAAGATGGAGATAATTTTGGTGGAATGACGGTTGACTTGTATGATGAATATGCCGTTTTTTCATGGTATAATACCTTTATTTATTCTGTCAAAGAGATGATTGTTGCTGCATTTCAACAGGTATTTCCAGAAGTAAGAGGAGCTTATGAGAAGATTCGTTTTAAAGGTTTGGCCTTTGAGTCTGCTCATCTTTATGGAGAAGAAGCCCCTGAGTATTTCACTGTGTTGGAAAATGGAGTTCACTATCAGGTCTTTATGAATGATGGACTGATGACGGGAATCTTTTTGGATCAGCATGAGGTACGTGGTTCCTTGGTGGATGGCCTGGCGGCAGGCAAGTCACTTTTGAACATGTTCTCGTATACGGCAGCATTTTCTATTGCTGCTGCCATGGGCGGAGCAGAGGAAACGACTTCTGTTGACTTAGCCAAACGCTCGCGAGAACTTTCTAAAGCTCACTTTAAGGTTAATAGTTTAGACTTAGATAATCACCACTTTGTAGTAATGGATGTATTTGAATATTTCAAATATGCCAAACGTAAAGGCTTAACTTATGATGTGATTGTCTTGGATCCGCCAAGCTTTGCACGAAATAAGAAACAAACCTTTTCAGTAGCCAAAGATTATCACAAGTTGATTTCTCAATCTTTGGAAATACTAAATACAGGTGGAACTATTATCGCTTCGACCAACGCCGCAAATGTTTCTGTTGAAAAATTTAAGCGGCAGATTGAAAAAGGGTTTGATGTTAGAAAACATCGCTATGAGGCAACTTATCGCTTGCCAGCCGATTTTGTAATCAATAAAAATGATGAAAGTAGTAATTACCTAAAGGTCTTTACGATACAGGTAGATAAATGAAAATAGTAGTTCCTATTATGCCTAGAAATCTGGAAGAGGTAGAGACCATTGATGTAGAACGTCTAGCAGAGGCAGATATTGTTGAATGGCGAGCAGACTATCTTCCGAAAGATGATATTTTAAGAGTAGCACCTGCTATATTTGAAAAATGTAGTGGTAAGGAAGTAGTTTTCACCATTCGGACAACACGTGAAGGCGGTCACTTGGATTTGGACGATCAAGAATATGTCAATGTAATCAAAGAAGTAGCAACGCTTTATCAGCCAGATTATATTGATTTTGAATACTACTCTTATAAGTCGGTTTTTGAGCAGATGTTGGAGTTTCCTAATCTTGTGTTGAGTTATCATAATTTTGAAGAAACACCGTCTAATTATATGGAAATCATGTCTGAACTGACTAGCCTATCACCAGCTGTTGTTAAAATGGCTGTAATGGCTAAGACAGAGCAGGATGTCCTAGATGTTATGAATTATACTCGTGGTTTTAAATCACTGAACACTGAGCAGATATTTGCGACAATCGCCATGGGTGAACTAGGGAAGTTAACACGTATTGCAGGTGTGATTACAGGCTCCTGCTGGACTTTTGCCAGCTTAGATGAAACATCTGCACCAGGACAAATGTCTTTAAGCAATACTCGTAAGTTTCTGGAAATTTTGGAGAATTAAGTTATGCGTTATTTAACAGCTGGCGAGTCTCATGGACCACGTCTAACAGCCATTATTGAGGGAGTTCCAGCGGGTCTTCCTTTAACAGCCGAGGATATTAATGAAGATTTAAAACGGCGCCAAGGTGGATACGGTCGTGGTAGTCGTATGCAGATTGAAACAGATCGCGTAGAGATTACAGCTGGTGTTCGTCACGGTAAGACAACCGGTGCCCCGATTACATTGAATGTGACCAACAAAGACTATCAAAAATGGTTGGATATTATGGCAGTTGAGGACATCGAAGAGAAACTCAAAAGTAAGCGTCGTATCAAACATCCACGACCAGGACATGCTGACCTAGTTGGTGGTATGAAATATCGCTTTGATGATTTGCGTAATTCCTTGGAGCGTTCTAGCGCGCGTGAGACAACTATGCGTGTGGCTGTTGGTGCGGTTGCCAAACGGATTTTGGCTGAGTTGGATATTGAAATTGCTAACCATGTAGTCGTTTTCGGAGGGAAGGAAATTGATGTCCCAGATGGTTTAAGCGTAGCAGAAATCAAAGAGCGTGCAGCCCAGTCAGAAGTATCCATTGTCAACCAAGAGCGTGAAGAAGAAATCAAAGCTTATATTGATCAAATCAAGCGAGATGGAGATACTATTGGCGGAGTGATTGAGACTGTTGTCGGAGGAGTTCCAGCTGGCTTGGGGTCATATGTGCAATGGGATAAAAAGTTAGATGCAAAATTAGCGCAGGCTGTTGTTTCAATCAATGCTTTTAAGGGAGTAGAATTTGGAGTAGGCTTCCAAGCTGGCTATCTCAAAGGGAGCCAAGTCATGGACGAAATTCTCTGGTCCCAAGAAAAAGGGTATACACGCCGAACCAATAATCTAGGTGGTTTCGAAGGCGGTATGACCAATGGCGAGGCTCTGATTATTCGTGGTGTTATGAAACCAATTCCGACCCTCTATAAGCCATTGATGTCGGTTGACATTGATACTCATGAGCCTTATAAAGCTACTGTGGAGCGTTCAGATCCAACGGCTCTCCCAGCAGCTGGTGTAGTCATGGAATCAGTCGTAGCTACAACTCTAGCGATAGAAATCCTAGAGAAGTTCTCTTCCGATAATATGGAGGAATTGAAAGCTGCAGTAGCCAGTCATCGCGACTATGTCAAAAATTTCTAGGTAATTAATGAAAAAAACGATTTTAATTGTAGGTCTAGGGTTGATTGGAAGTTCACTTGCGCTCTGTATTCGCAAAGACCATCCTGACTCTCACCTCATTGGCTTTGATCCTAACGAACAATCATGCCAAATTGCCTTGGGCAAGGGGATGGTTGATGAGGTATCAACGGAATTGGAGAGTGTAGCAAAGCAGGCTGATGTAATTCTTCTTTGTGTTCCAATTCAAGTTTCTTTGCGTTTGATTGAAGAATTGAGTGCCCTTGAATTGAAGGATACGGTCTTGATTACAGATGCAGGTTCAACGAAGTCTGCAATTGTGGCTGCTGCTGAGGAACATTTGGCGCCAAGACAAATTAATTTTATCGGTGGACACCCTATGGCAGGTAGTCATAAATCTGGTGCCAGTGCAGCAGATCTCCATCTATTTGAGAATGCTTACTACATTATGACACCGTGTCAGGCTACCAAGCAGGATGCGGTTCCCCGATTGACAGACTTGTTATCTGGAACGGGGGCACGTTTTGTTCAGATTGATGCAGCAGAACATGACCGTGTGACCAGTCAAATTTCACATTTTCCACACGTATTGGCTTCTAGTTTGATGCATCAAGCTGGAGAGTTTGCGCAAGATCATCCCTTTACGAATAATTTTGCAGCTGGAGGATTTAGAGATATGACACGGATTGCGGAAAGTGAGCCGAGCATGTGGACTAGCATTTTGCTAACCAATGCAGATTCTATTCTAAATCGAATCGAGGAATTTCAAGCACGTCTCTCAGAAATTTCAGATGTTCTCGGATCTGGCGATCAAAAAGCAATTTGGGACTTTTTTGATAAAGGACGTCAAACTCGTAGAGCCATGGAAATTCACAAGCGTGCAGGTGTTGATTCTTTCTACGATTTATTCCTTAGTGTTCCTGATGAGGAAGATACGATTTTGAAGGTTTTGGAAGTCTTACGGGGTATTTCCATTGTCAATATTCGTATCAATGAAGAGAACCGTGAAGATATACACGGTATTTTACAAATCACGTTTAAAAACAAAGGAAATTTGGAAGACGCTGCGAAACGTTTAAGAGAGCAGACGACTTACAAAATCCATTTAGATTAGGAGAAAAATATGTCAACAAATATCTATGATATCGCAAATGAATTGGAACGTGCAATCCGTAACCTTCCTGAATATAAGGCGGTGGAAGCCGTTAAGGTCTCAGTTGAGGGGAATTCAGAAGCCAAAGAAATATTGGAAAGTTATATTTCTTTCCAAAAAGAAATCCAATCTAAATTGCAGGCTGGTGAAATTCCTACTGAAGCTGACCAAAAGAAAATGTTGGATTTCAACAAGAAAGTTCAGGGAAATCCACTTTTGACGGAATATTTCAGCAAGCAACAACAGTTGGGAACGTATGTAGCTGATTTGGAACGTATCATCTTCAAGCCTCTCAACGAATTGTTGTAATATATTTATATTTGATAGGAGCAGGGTGTTAGGCCATGAATTGACGCCTAGTATACGCTGCTTACGTAGAGTTCTTTTCTCCAAGTACAGATTCAGAAACGGTACTTGGGGAGTAAGAACTCTTTTTTCTACCTTCTCACAGCATCCATTTCTTATAAAGTTATGGTAATTACTTGACATTTTCTAATAGAAGTTCTACAATATATTTAGTATATGGTTATAACCAGTTTGATAAGTATATATATCAATAAAGGAGATAATATGACAGTATTTATAAAAGCAAAATCTATTATTTTACCAGAGAGTGAGGTCGAATCAGCCTATTTGGAAATTACTGACAAGGGGCAGTTTGGACGGATTGTGACTGAAAAGCCTGAAGGGGAGATTGTTGATTATTCTGACTTTCATTTAGCACCAGGGTTAGTTGATACACATATCCACGGCTACGCTTCTCACGATGTTATGGACAATGATTTTGAAGGGATCAAGGTAATTTCAGAAGGTCTCTTGTCTTGTGGGGTGACCTCTTGGCTTCCAACGACCTTAACAGATACGACTGAAAATTTAGATGCAGTTTGTGAAACGATTGGGACTTATGCAGGGCAGGAAACAGGCGCCAAGATTCAAGGTATTTTCTTAGAAGGTCCCTTCTTTACAGAAAAATACAAGGGAGCACAAAATCCTAAGTACATGAGCGATCCATCCATTGAAAAGTTGGATAACTGGCACAGCTTATCTAAAGGTTTAGTCAATAAAATTGCTATTGCTCCAGAACGTGAAGGTGTCAAAGAATTCATCGAGTTTGCTAACAGCAAGGCAATTCATACTGCCTTGGCTCACAGCGATGCGACCTATGCGCAAGCGGAAGCGGCAGTAGAAGCTGGTGCCAATATCTTCGTCCATGTTTACAATGGGATGAGTGGGCTTCATCACCGTGAACCAGGTATGGTCGGTGCTGCTTTGAATTTAAAAAATGTCTATGCGGAAATGATTTGTGATGGACACCATGTTCATCCAGCTGCGGCAGAAATCGTGGTCAAAGCACGTGGAGCTGAGGAAACTGTTTTGATTACGGACTGTATGCGAGCTGGCGGTATGGGTGAAGGGGAGTCCCGCCTCGGTGAATTTGAAGTTGTTGTAAAAGATGGAACTGCTCGTTTAAAAGAAAGTGGTAGTTTGGCAGGTTCTATCTTAGAATTGATTGAAGCAGTGCAGAATGTTGTGAAATGGGGCTTGGTGTCCCTACCTGATGCCCTTCGTATGGCTTCTCTGGCACCAGCTCGCTCTGTCAATATTGACCATATTTGTGGTCAGATTGCAGAAGGCCGAGCTGCAGACTTTATCGTCGTAGATGATGCAGGACGCTTACAAGCGACCTATCTAGATGGCGTGAAACGATTTGGTTAATAAAATTCCTTAGGAGGAAACTAATGACAAAATTACAACTTTCTCAGGCTAAATTCAATCACATGACTCGCTTGTCAAACAGCGATCAGGTGATTGCGGCCTTGGCGATTGACCAACGAGGTGCATTGAAACGCCTGCTTGCTGCTGCAGCAGGTGGTGGTGGATTTGGTGATGACATTTTGATTGACTTCAAGAAAGTCATCTCAAGCGATTTGACTCCTTATGCAAGCTCCATTCTCTTGGATGCGGAATACGGTGTTCCGGCTTCAGAATTGCGCCATGCAGATTGCGGTTTCATTGCAGCTTATGAAAAAACAGGTTACGATGCGTCCACACCAGGTCGTTTGCCAGACCTTTTGCCAAATTGGTCAGCCAAACGTATCAAAGAATTGGGGGCGGATGCCGTAAAAATCTTGCTTTACTATGATGTAGATGACAAGCCAGAAATCAACGACATTAAGCATGCTTGGGTAGAACGCATTGGTAGTGAGTGTATCGCAGAAGATATTCCTTACTTCGTCGAAATCTTGACTTACGATGCCAGCGATATGGATGTGACTTCTCGTGAATACGCAGCCCTCAAACCACACAAGGTCAATGGTGCCATGCGTGAATTTAGCAAGTCACGTTATAATGCCGACGTGCTCAAGGTTGAAGTACCTGTCAATATGAACTTTGTAGAAGGCTACACAGATGAAGAGCCAGTCTATACAGTTGAGGAAGCTAAGGCCTTCTTTAAGGAACAAACAGATAGTACCCACTTGCCATTCATCTATTTGAGTGCGGGTGTATCTGCCAAACTCTTCCAAGAAACCCTTGTCTTTGCCAAAGAAGCTGGTTCAAGCTTTAATGGTGTCCTTTGTGGTCGGGCGACTTGGAAGGATGCAGTAGCCATCTTTGCAAGCGAGGGTGAAGAAGCAGCCAAAGCTTGGTTGGCGGATCAAGGCCGCCGCAACGTAGAAGAACTAAACGAGGTTCTAGCAACTGCAGCGCGTCCTTGGACTGAAAAAGTTGAAGTAAAATAATTGTTTTAGTAGGGTCTGGGCTTAGGTTCAGACTTTTTGTGACATCAAATATAGATATTTATACTCTTCGTAAATCAAAATCAGTCGTTGTTGACCTGATTTTGTAATCCGCTCTTATATCTCTCACCTTGAACATGTGCAAGCAAAGCCTTGAGTTATAGTTGCGGCTGTTGACGCAAACCTTGTTCCCCTTATTTCCAACCTCTGACTATTTGTGAAATAGTTGGAGCAAGTACTAGAAGTAAACTAAAAGGCTATATAAACATGATGACAGGTCGTTTTATAGCTAATAATATAGGGGGCTATTTTTAGAAAAATTCGAAAAAACTTGAAAAATCTGAAAATTTGCGCAATTTACTATTGACAAATAATTTGAAAACAGTTATGATAGTTACAAATAAATGAGAAAGGGAAACAGAGATGTTACAAATGTGTCAAAATCATTCAGCTAATCATACATATTTCTACGGCTATTTTAGATAGTGTTTGTAGACATGGTAAACATGGATGCAAACACGGGAACGTAAAGTTTGTATCTATGTGGCTGTAGCTATTTTGACATGTGCCCATAGATGATACATCTAAATGGCACGGATAATTCATTCTGTTTTCCTATACAGATGAAATATAAGGACCGTTTAGAGTGTAGTCTAAGCGGTCCTTTCTTGTTTGCTATTATATTTATAAAAGGAGAATAATCATGGGATTTAAAAAAAGTATACTTAGTTCAGTAGCACTTTTGTCAGTAGTAACGCTTGCTGCATGCAGTTCCAATTCGTCAGATTCAAGTTCATTCAATGTTGGTATTATTCAATATGCTGAACATGAAGCGTTGAGCTCAGCTCGTGAAGGCTTTGTAGAGGCGCTCGAAGAAGCAGGCTACAAGGAAGGTGAAAATCTGACGATTGATTTGCAAAATGCCCAAGGTGATCAAGCAAACTTACAGACAATGGTTGAGAAATTGGCAGGAAAAAATGATCTTAACTTTGCCATCGCAACACCGGCAGCCCAAGCCATGCTTAATGCAGATAGTGAAACATCAAGTGTATTCACAGCTGTCACAGATCCAGTTGAAGCAGGTTTGGTTGAATCATTGGAAAAACCAGGTGGGACCATGACGGGATCGACTGATGCAACTGATGTGGAAGGTCAAATCGAGATGTTGCTCAAAGTAGTACCAACTGCGAAGACTGTCGGTATTTTCTACAATTCTAGCGAGGTAAACTCAGAAGTTCAAGCTGAGCAGGCTAAAAAAGCACTCGAAGCAAAAGGTGTAAAAGTAGAAGTGACAACAGTTACGACGACAAACGATGTTCAGCAAGCTATTACTTCACTTGCAGGAAAAGTCGATGCTATCTATCTTCCAACTGATAATACAGTTGCCTCTACAGCTTCAACAATCGGTGATATTTTAAAAGAAGCAAAAGTTCCAGCTATGGGAAGTGACGCGGCAGTTATTGACGCAGCTCTATTTACCTACGGTGTCGACTACCATGCTATCGGTGTTCAAGCTGGTGAATTGGCTGTTAAGATTTTGAAGGGGGAAAAGCCTGCTGACTTAGCAGTTGAAAAACCAAATACAGCAGCTATTACCGTCAATGAAGAAATGGCTAAAGCTGTTGGTATTGATGCAGCGACTATAAAAGCATTAGAAGAGTAATATATTTAGGAGAAGAAACGTTTATGTATTATAAGCTAGTAAAAAAATTGGCAACTATTTCAGTAGCAAGTATGGGTTTGCTAACACTTGCAGCTTGTTCCTCATCATCAGAACAAGCTTCCTCAGATGTGGTCAAAGTTGGAGTTCTCCAATATATGGAGCATGAATCATTGACAGCTGCCCGTGAGGGTTTTGTGGCGGAATTAGAAGCAAATGGTTATAAAGAGGGTGAAAAATTGGTTTTGGATTATCAAAATGCCCAAGGCGATCAAGCTAACCTTCAAACCATTTCAGAACAATTAATCGATGGAAATGATATTGTCTTGGCAATCGCTACGCCGTCTGCCCAGAGTTTAGCGACTGTGTCTACTGAAACGCCGATTGTCTTTACTGCGGTTACAGATCCCTTGTCAGCTGACTTGGTAGAATCCAGTGAAAAACCAGGTGGACTTTTGACAGGTACATCTGACCAAGCTCCAATTGACAAACAAGTTGAATTGCTAGGTCAAGCTGTTCCAGATGCTAAGACAGTCGGTATTTTGTACACTACTAGCGAACGGAATTCAGAAGTCCAGGTAGAGCAAGCTAAGGAATTGCTAGAAAAAGCAGGTTATAAGGTAGTAGTAAAAGGAATCACATCTTCAAATGAAGTCCAAGATGCGACAACTAGCTTGATGAAGGATGTAGATGCTCTCTTTATTCCAACAGACAATACTGTCGCTTCAACCATGACCATGATCGGTGAATTATCTGTGGAGCATAAGGTTCCAGTAATTGGTGGTTCAACGGACATGGTGGATGAAGGAGGTCTTTTGACTTACGGTACCAACTATGAAGCTTTAGGTCGTCAAACTGCAAAAATGGCTATTAAGATTATCGAAGGAGCCAATGTGTCAGAAACAGCGGTAGAATACCCGGAGACTGTCAGTCTTCACGTTAATGAAGAAATGGCTAAGAAATTAGGTATCGATACTTCTAAGCTTGCTGTATCTGAATAAGATCGGTAAGATAGAACCTAGTATTGACTACGAATTTAGAAAAAGGAGAAAATCGTGGATATTATTTTATCAAGTATCTCGCAAGGCTTGCTTTGGTCAGTTATGGCGATTGGTGTTTACTTGACGTTTCGTATTTTAGATATTGCTGATATGACAGCTGAGGGGTCTTATCCGCTTGGAGCTGCTGTTTGTGCGACAGGGATTGTGAACGGAGTGAATCCCTTACTGGCAACCTTTATGGCTATGGTAGCTGGTATGGGTGCAGGCTTGATTTCTGGTTTACTTCATACAAAACTAAAAATTCCAGCCCTTTTGACCGGTATTGTAACCTTGACAGGTCTCTACTCTATCAACTTGAAAATCTTAGGCAAAGCCAACGTAGCCCTGCTCAAACAAGAAACACTGGTGACCCAATTGCAGGATTTCGGTTTGACAAAAACAAATGCTGTTTTGGTCATTGGTCTGGTCTTTGTACTAGCAGTTGTAGGCCTATTGACGCTCTTGCTCAATACACAAATTGGTCTAGCTATTCGTTCAACAGGGGATAACATTCCAATGAGTGAGGCCAATGGTATCAATGTAGACAATATGAAAATCTACGGCTATATGTTGTCGAATGGTCTAATTGCCCTTTGTGGTGCTCTTCTTACTCAGAATAATGGCTATGCAGATCTCAATTCAGGTACTGGTACCATTGTTATCGGTCTAGCATCTGTCATTATTGCAGAAGTTATCTTGCGTAACTTACGCCTGGGTTGGAGACTCCTATCGGTTGTTCTCGGTGCAGTTGTTTACCGTTTGATTATCTTAGCGATTTTGGAAATTCCAGGTATGGATGCAGACCTTGTTAAACTCTTCTCAGCTATCCTTCTGGCAACCGTTCTCTATGTGCCAGAATTGCAGAAGAAATTGAATATTCGTCGTCCAAAATTGAATGGAAATGCTTAGGAGGAAGTCATGTCTACAATTTTATCAATTCAAAATATTCATAAAACCTTCGAAGCTGGAACAGTTAATGAGAACCATGTCCTTCGTGGGTTGAACTTAGATGTAAAAGAGGGTGATTTTATCTCCATTATCGGTGGTAATGGTGCTGGTAAATCAACTTTCATGAACTCACTTGCAGGTGCCTTGACGGTTGATTCGGGCGATATTTTGCTTGAAGGTAAATCCATTAAGCATGTCTCAGCTGCCAAACGTTCTAAGGACATCAGCCGTGTCTTCCAAGATCCTAAGATGGGAACAGCTTCCCGCTTGACCATTGAAGAAAATATGGCTATTGCCTATCGTCGTGGATTGTCACGTGGTCTTGGTTGGGGTGTGAAAGACAGCGAACGTGCAATCTTCAAAGAAGCTTTAAAAGAACTTGGTTTGGGCTTGGAAGAGCGTATGAAAGTGGATACGCAATTTCTTTCAGGTGGTCAACGTCAGGCCTTGACATTGATGATGGCTTCGCTTGTCAAACCAAAAGTTCTGCTCTTGGACGAACACACTGCAGCCCTTGATCCCAAAACTAGCGATATGGTCATGGAATTGACTAAGAAGATTGTCGAGAGTCACCAGTTGACAGCTCTGATGATTACGCATAATATGGAAAACGCCATTGAATATGGTAATCGTTTGGTCATGTTGCACCGTGGTCAGATTGTTGTTGATGTAGAAGGAGAAGAGAAGAAGAACTTGACCGTTCAAAACTTGATGGACCTTTTCTACAAAAACAGTGGTGAAAAGCTAACTGACGATGAGATGATTTTATAAAAAAAATAAGACTACTGATTTCATGCAAGTCAGTAGTCTTTTTTCTTATATCGTCATTTATACTCTTCGAAAATCAAAATCAGACGTTGTTGACTTGATTTGATGAACTTTAGTTCTATCTGCATCTGCGTCGCCTAGTCTGTTTTTGATTTTCATTGAGTATTAGTTGACTTTTATTACTTCGACGTAAGAGGAAACTCCGTTTCCTTATTTCCAACTTCAAACACTCTACTGGATTGTTTGAACTTGCCTTGCCTGATTTTGCAAGAGCGACTTGCTTCGCTCTTTTATCTCCCACCTTGCACAGTCCATTAACTGTGCAAGCAATCTGGGGGATACGAATAGTCCAGTGGACTATTCGTACCTGAGCCTGAAAACAAAAAAGCGAAGTACATCAGCTGGTCACCTAGAAACAAGAAAGCATTGAGTTATGCCTGCGACGGTTGATGCGAACCTTGTTCGCTCTATTTCCAACCTCCAACTATCTACCAGATAGTTGGAGCGAGTACTAAAAGTAAACTAAGAGACTATACTTGTAGAAATTCTAGCATTTCTTCCATTGGAATTTGATGGATGGCTGCCTGTCCCAATTGAGGGACGATGACGAGTTTGATGGTCTTGCCACGTGCTTTTTTATCGTGAGTTAGGGCGGCGTATAATTCATCTACATTCCAAGGTTGGTGTGTAGTCGGCAAGCCGAATTTTTCGCACATGGCGATTATTTTTTCAGTGATACCAGCTGGCATGAGTCCTTTTTTCTCAGCTACACGTGCAATCTGAACCATACCGATGGCAACAGCTTCACCGTGCATGACTTGGCCGTAGCCAGCGGTAGCTTCGATAGCATGTCCAATGGTGTGGCCAAAGTTGAGGAAGAGTCTGACACCGTTGTCTAATTCATCTTCGACAACAACCTTGCGTTTGACTTCACAGGAGTGGTAGATGATATAGTCAGCATGCTCCAGAATGCTCTCGACAGAGCCGTCTAATTGGTCTAGGGTTTCCCAGAGCTCCACATCATCTATTAAGCCATATTTGACAACCTCGCCCATTCCTTCAATCAATTCACGTTTGCCGAGTGTTTTTAGGGTATCAGGGTCAATGAGTACGCCGTCTGGCTGGCAGAAAGTGCCCACCATATTTTTGGCAAATGGGGTATTCACGCCAGTTTTTCCCCCGATAGAAGAATCAACTTGGGCAGTTAGGCTGGTTGGGATTTGTAGGAAATGGATACCACGCATATAGGTAGAAGCGACAAAACCTGCCAAATCGCCAACGACTCCTCCGCCGAGAGCAATGATTCCATCACTTCGTGTCATACCATTTTTTACGAGAAATTCGTAGGCCTGGTTGACGGTATCAAGATTTTTTGAGGCTTCACCTTCTGGAAATTCAAAAGCAATGGTTTCAAAACCAGCTTGTTCTAAGCTTGACTGGACTGTTTCACGGTAGAGTGAGCCAACGTGGTCATCTGTAATAATGGCGATTTTCTGAGGTTTCCAAAGTTCTTTGACCCATGCACCTGTCTGTGCTAAACTTCCTCTTTGGATAAGGATGTCGTAGGGATTGTGGGGAAGATTGACGGTCAGTTTCATCAGATTTCCTCTCTATTTGATGTCGTATTTCTGGACTAATTGGTCCCAAATCAAGTCAGTCGGCATTTCTTTTCCAGTCCAGGTTTGGAAGGCTTCAGCTGCTTGGAAGAGAAGCATGCCCAAACCATTGATAGTTGGATTGCCTTGAGACTGGGCTAGTTTTAATAAAGGTGTTTCGAATGGTTGATAGATCACATCCGCAACCAAAAGATTTTCAGGAAAGCGAATGGTAGAAGGAACAGGTTGAGAATCCCCATCCATGCCTACACTGGTTCCGTTGACTAGTAAGTCGGAGTTGGTAATATGTTCCTGTAGTAATTGGCTATCTTCGAGCGCTAGGACCTGCATAGGAACTCCAGTTGCTTGAGCAATAGGTGTAAGACTTACCTGTGTTCTTTCCAAGCTTTGTTGACGGCAGAAAACGGTAATTTCCTTTGCACCATCCAATGCAGCCTGAGCTATGATAGCAGTAGAAGCACCACCACCACCTAGAATGGTCAGTCGCTTGTTGCGTACTTGGAATCCTCTTAGTTTTTCTAAACTTTTGAAGAATCCAATGCCATCGGTATTATGACCGATTAGTAAGCCGTTCTGATGAATGACAGTATTGACAGCGCCAATCAGGCGTGCAGAGGCTGTTAAATCATCTAGATAAGGAATGACAGCTTGTTTATAGGGCATGGAAAGATTGATGCCAAACATATCGTAGCGTTTGATATTTTCAAGAGTAGCAGCCAAATCCTCTTCTGGAATTTCCAAAGCGACATAGACACCGTTTACACCTGTTTCCTTAAAAGCCAGATTATGAATGAAGGGGGAAATGGAGTGTTTGATTGGCTTTGCAACAACGGCAGCAAGACGAGTGTAACCATCAATGTTCATAGCTTACCTCCAAATTATTTATCGTACAAAAAATTAAGGAAAGAATTAGACAGTTTGATGGATTTCACGAATTAGAGCTTCCGTTTTTTCCCAACCTAAGCAAGGATCGGTAATGGATTTGCCGAATACCTCAGGGCTATCTTGACGGCCGTCTTCTAAGTAGGATTCAATCATGAAACCACGAACATATTTGCGAATGGCTTCATTCCAATCACGGTTGATGAGGGTTTGACGGACGATACGGATTTGTTCCAGGTAATTTTTACCAGAATTGTCGTGGTTGGTATCAATTACGATAAATGGATTTTTAAGACCAAATTGTTCATACTGTTTGATGGTTTTCAAGAGAATATCATAGTAGTAGTTTGGCTCATAACCGCCCTTTTCAGTATTGGCACCACGAAGGATAGCATGAGCTAGAGGGTTGCCATCTGTATCAACTTCTGCATCGCGGTAAATAAAGTTCTGTTTGTTTTGTGCGGCGTAGATAGCATTGAACATAACGGTCAAATTACCAGAAGTTGGGTTTTTCATACCAGTTGGCATATCGACACCTGATGCAACAAATCTGTGTTCTTGGTCTTCAACCGAACGTGCTCCGATAGCATGGTAGGACACCAAGTCTTCCACAAGAGGGTAGTTGGCAGAGTAGAGCATTTCATCAGCAGTTGTGAGTCCGGTCTCAGTAATGACACGGTAATGCAAATTACGAACGGCTGCAATTCCGTTAATGAGGTCTGGTAATTTAGAAGTATCTGGCTGATGAACCAGTCCTTTATAGCCTTCCCCATTGGTACGTGGCTTAGCTGTGTAAACCCGCATGACCATGAAGATTTTATCTTTGACTTCCTCTTGAAGTTTGGAGAGACGACGTGCGTATTCCAAAACGGCCTCTTCATTATCTGAAGAGCAAGGGCCGATAACCAAGAGCAAACGGTCATCTTCGCCTTGGATAATTCTTTTCAGTTCTTCATCGCGCTGATTTTTTGCAGCTAGAAATTCTCCTTCTAACTTGGAAAGTTCCTTTACTTTATCGATGTCTAAACTGGTGCTACGTTTGTGAATTCCCATAATATCTTCCTATCTGTTGTAAATTTCTCGGATGAGTTCTTGTGTTTTTTTCCAGCCTAAGCAAGGGTCTGTGATGGATTTTCCATAGACATCTGGATTGTCTTGGCGACCGTCTTCAATGTAGGATTCAATCATAAATCCGCGAACGTAGTTACGAATGGATTCGTTCCAGTCACGGTTGATTAAGGTTTGACGGACGATACGGATTTGTTCCAAATAATTTTTCCCAGAATTGTCATGGTTGGTATCGATAATAATAAATGGATTTTTCAAGCCAAATTGGTCATAGAGCTCAATGGTTTCTAGAAGATTGTCATAGTAATAGTTTGGTAGGTATTTACCATTTTCATTGACTGCGCCACGAAGAATAACGTGAGCAAGTGGATTGCCAGATGTTTCAACTTCAGTATTGTTGAAGAGGAAGGATTGCTTCTTCTGAGCAGCAAAAAGACCGTTGAACATGACTTTGAGGTTACCAGATGTTGGATTTTTCAAGCCTGTTGGAACATCGATGCCTGACGCTACAAAGCGGTGCTGCTGATTTTCAACCGAACGAGCTCCGATAGCGATGTAGGAAACCAAGTCATCAACCAAAGGCAGATTTTCAGGATAGAGCATCTCGTCAGCAGTAGTTAAACCTGTTTCCGTAATGACACGATAGTGGAGGTTACGAACTGCTTTGATTCCGTTGATGAGGCTTGGTGCAGCATCTGTATCTGGTTGGTGTATGAGTCCTTTATAACCATCACCATTGGTACGTGGCTTGGCAGTATAGACGCGCATGACCATGAAAATTTTATCTTTGACTTCTTCTTGGAGCTTGGCCAAGCGGTGAGCATAATCTAAGACAGCCTCTTCATTGTCAGATGAACATGGTCCAATCACTAGGAGAAGACGATCATCTTCTCCTTTTAAGATGGCTTCAAGTTCACGGTCACGAGCTTGTTTTTTAGCAAGTGTTTCAGGAGAAAGTTTAGAGTGCTCTCGGACTTGATTGATGTCAATTTTTTCGCTGATTGGTGTAAACAATAGATCTCCCTCTTTCATTTATAGATTCCTCAATTATACCATTATTTTTAAGAATTTAAAATCAATATCTATGATTTTATGTAAAATTTACAGTAAATTCTGAATATTTTATATAAAGGAAATTTAAGAAATTTTGCTTACAATAGGTTAACGATTTTTGCCTCATACACTTTGGATAAAAATGTAATGGAGAGAAACGGAGAAGATATAAATTTATCAAAAAAGTTTGTTTATGTCCTTGAAAAATCTTCCCAAAAGGAACGATAGTCCTTGAGTGTGGGAAGATGCTTGAAGATAATGGCTATGAGATAAAAATCTTATTCATTTATTGAAAAGACAAGAACCATAATTTGGATAAAGGTGAAGCCGAGGATAAAGGGGAGGGCATCCCACGAAATAACAGCAAGCATTTCATCAATAACGACAGTTGGTCTGGTAAAGATGTCCCATGAATTCAGTCTTGCATATCGTCCGATATGAATGGCAAAGCTGGATAGTAGGGAAAGACCACTAATCATAAACAGTTTTAGCCAGTAGGATTTGATAGAAAAAGCAGAGAAAATAAGTCGTACACTTTCAACGCCAGCCATGACCCCAAAGAAAATACTTGGGACATAAAGCATAAATAGAATCATGCTTTCTCGTTGCCATAGTACTGTGTTGGCAAAGTGCATATGGACGATGTCTGTCACCATGTAAAAAGTATTGGGGTAGAAAAAGAGCCAGAGGAGACCTGCTATCACTTTGAGGATATGGTACTTTGTATGATTGGTAAGGATTGCAAAATCAAGTGCTACCAATGCCAAGAACATATTCCATGTCAAGTCAGGTGCTGTGACACCGTACCGTTTTAGTCCGACTGCTATAATGAGGAAAAAGAGATGAGTAAGAATATTTTTCTTTGTAAACATAGATGACCTCTTTCTGTTTGAGTTGTATCATAGTATAGCATAGATAGAGGAAGAATTGTAGTTAGAACCATTTTGTGATTTAGCTGAAAATATGATAAAATAGGATGTTGTCAATAACAGGGTTTCATTTGCTCTGAATTTGAAAGGAAAAAAGCATGACAAAAACACCGTTTTATATCACCACACCGATTTATTATCCGTCTGGAAAACTTCATATCGGTTCAGCTTATACGACCATTGCCTGCGATGTCTTGGCTCGTTACAAACGCCTTATGGGGCATGAAGTCTACTATCTAACAGGGCTTGATGAGCACGGGCAGAAGATTGAGGAGAAGGCAAAAGAGGCTGGTTTGACACCGCAAGCCTACGTTGACGGTATGGCGGTTGGCGTCAAGGAGCTCTGGAGCTTGCTAGACATCTCTTACGACAAGTTCATCCGCACGACTGATGATTACCACGAGGAAGTGGTGGCGGCTGTTTTTGAAAAATTGCTGGCTCAAGATGATATTTACTTGGGTGAATATTCTGGTTGGTACTCTGTATCAGACGAAGAATTCTTCACTGAAAGCCAATTAGAAGAGGTCTTCCGAGATGAAAACGGCAAGGTAACAGGTGGTATCGCTCCGAGCGGTCACGAGGTTGCCTGGGTATCAGAAGAATCCTATTTCCTCCGCCTCAGCAAGTATCAGGATAAATTGGTCGAGTTTTTCAATGCTCATCCAGACTTTATCCAGCCAGACGGCCGCCTCAATGAAATCATGAAAAACTTCATTGAGCCAGGCTTGGAAGATTTGGCGGTATCTCGTACATCATTTACTTGGGGCGTGCCTGTTCCGTCAAATCCTAAACACGTTGTCTATGTCTGGATTGATGCCCTACTCAACTACGCAACTGCCTTGGGTTATGGTCAGGAAGAAACAGCCAACTATGACAAGTTCTGGAATGGAACAGTTTACCACATGGTTGGGAAGGACATTCTTCGTTTCCACTCCATTTACTGGCCAATCATGCTTATGATGTTGGATATGAAGTTGCCAGACCGCTTGGTTGCTCATGGCTGGTTTGTCATGAAAGATGGCAAGATGTCCAAGTCTAAGGGCAATGTGGTCTATCCAGAAATGTTGGTCGAGCGTTTCGGCTTGGATCCGCTCCGTTACTACCTCATGCGTAGTCTGCCAGTTGGCTCTGACGGAACCTTTACACCAGAAGATTACGTTGGTCGTATCAACTACGAACTGGCCAACGACCTTGGAAACTTGCTCAACCGTACAGTTGCGATGATTAACAAGTATTTCGGCGGTCAGGTACCAAACTTTGTTGCTAACGTGACTGATTTTGATGCGGACTTGGCGGTAGTAGTAGCTGACAACTTGGCAAGCTACCACAAGTATATGGAAGCTGTTGACTACCCACGCGCCTTGGAAGCGGTCTGGAACATCATCTCCCGTACCAACAAGTACATCGATGAAACAGCACCGTGGGTCTTGGCCAAAGAAGAAGCAGACCGTGACAAGCTGGCAGCAGTTATGGCCCACTTGACAGCAGGTCTTCGTGTGGTGGCGCACCTCATTCAACCATTTATGATGACGACGTCTAATGCCATTATGGAACAGCTTGGTTTGGGAACAGCATTTGACCTTGAAAACCTTGACTTTGCAGGTCTTCCAGCTGGTTTGACAGTGGTCGCAAAAGGTACACCTATCTTCCCACGTCTGGATATGGAAGAGGAAATCGCCTATATCCAAGCTCAAATGGGTGGCAGCTCTGCTATTTCCCAAGAGGAAGAAAAAGAATGGGACCCAGCTGACGTGGAGCTGAAAAACGAGAAAGCCGCGATCAAGTTCGAGGACTTCGACAAGGTAGAAATCCGCGTGGCCGAAGTCAAGGAAGTGGCCAAGGTGGAGGGCTCTGACAAGCTGCTCAAGTTCCGTCTGGACGCAGGTGATGGCCAAGACCGCCAAATCCTGTCTGGTATTGCTAAGTACTATCCAAATGAGCAGGAGTTGGTCGGCAAGAAAGTCCAAATCGTTGCCAACCTCAAGCCACGTAAGATGATGGGCTTGCTCAGCCAGGGCATGATCCTCTCAGCCGAACACGACGGCAATTTAACACTCTTAACAGTAGACCCATCAGTGCCAAACGGCAGTCAGATTGGGTAAGAAAGTTCAAACACTCAGCACAGCTGGGTGTTTTTTTGCGAACTAATATAGAAAGGAGGTTTTATGTTAGTTGCACTTGATGAAGATGGGCAAGTTTTTAATGTCTTGGAAAATCCTGCGCCGCAAGGTCGCTTTTGCTGTCCAGGTTGTGGAGGACAGGTCCGATACAAATCCGGAAAAGTTCTGCGTTCGCACTTTGCCCACGTAACCCTGCGGGACTGCACATACTTTTCCGAGAATGAGTCAGCCCAGCACCTGTCCCTTAAGTCTTGTCTGTACAGTTGGTTAATCAATGCCGAACAAGTTGAACTTGAAAAATGCCTGCCTAGTATAGGGCAGGTCGCTGATTTATTTGTTAATAATAGTCTAGCTTTGGAAGTCCAATGTTCCAGTCTGCCCATTTCTCGTTTGCAGCTGAGGACGCAAGCCTATAGTGAGGCTGGTTATCAGGTTCTTTGGTTGCTTGGCAAGGATTTGTGGCTCAAGGAACGACTGACCAATTTGCACAAGCAATTTCTCTCTTTTAGTATGAATATGGGGTTTCACCTCTGGGAATTGGATGATGAGAAGAAGGAATTGCGTCTTCGTTACCTTATTCACGAAGACTTACGAGGTAAGGTCCACTGTCTGACAAAGGTTTTTCCATTTGGCGAGGGAAATTTATTGGACATCTTGCGTCTGCCATTTGCCAAGCAAGCTTTATCGCATCTTACTTGCCCGTTAGATAGGGATTTGCCTCGCTACATTGCTCAACAGCTTTATTACAAATCCCCCAATTGGTTGGCCCTGCAGGCAGAGTCTTATAGCCGAGGGGAGAATTTGCTGACAAAGACGGCAGAAGAATGGTACCCCCACATCCGTCTGCCCCGCTCTGCCATTGGCTTTGCCCAAATACAAAAAGATTTAACCCTAGTTTATCAGGATTTTGACCAGTATTACGGCAATATTGAAGACAAGCAGAAACAGGTTCTATATCCACCTATAATTTATAGAAAACCAATGTAAATAGAGATAGCTGATGGAGGTGTATATATTACTTTTGAAAATATGCTCAATATTTTATGTTAGTCATACTACTGTCGGTGAAGGTTGTAGACTTTGTTAGCCTAGTGACGACTTGCGATAGCGAATGGCAAAAACTGTTTTCCAGTTGAAATAAGTAACCTATAAGCCCTCACTTTCCGTTGGAAAGAGGGGATTTTTTATGTTAGAATAAAGAATACGGAGGATTAATTATGTCTAAACAACGTTACGAAATTGAAGAAAAATACCAGTGGGATTTAACCACTATTTTCCCAACCGATGAAGCCTGGGAAGCAGAACTTGCAGATTTACAAGCTGAAACTGAAAAAACAAAAGAATTTGCAGGTCATTTACTGGACTCAGCTAAAAGTCTCTTAGAAATTAGCGAAACGCAACTTAGTCTTATGCGTCGCATTGAAAAACTCTATGTCTATGCGTCTATGAAGAACGACCAAGATACTCGCGAAGGAAAATATCAGGAATTTCAAGCTAAGGCCATGGGCTTGTATGCTGTCTTTTCACAGGCTTTTGCCTTCTATGAGCCTGAATTTATGGGCATTACTGAAGAGAAATTGGAAGCCTTTAAAGTAGAAGAGCCGGCTCTTGTTCAGTACAGCCATCAATTTGAAAAACTTTTAGCAGCTAAGGACCATGTCTTGTCACAAGAGGTGGAAGAAGTATTGGCGGCGACCAGCGAAATTTTCGAATCACCAGCTGAAACCTTCTCAGTCTTGGACAATGCCAGCCTGCGTTTCCCAGAAATCACAGATGAAGACGGTCACTTGGTGCCACTTTCACACGGAAACTACATCCACTTTATGGAGTCTAAAAACCGTGATGTCCGCCAAGAAGCATACGAAGCTATGTACGGTACCTATGAGCAGTTCCAGCATACATACGCTAAGACTCTGCAATCTAATGTCAAAGTCAATAACCTGAAAGCTCGTTTACGAAAGTACGACTCAGCTCGCCACGCCTCACTTGCAGCTAATTTTATTCCAGAATCTGTTTACGATACATTAGTGGAAGCTGTGAACAAGCACCTTCCGCTCTTGCACCGTTATATCAATTTGCGTAAGAAACTCCTGGGTATTGATGATTTGAAAATGTACGATATGTACACACCATTGTCAGATTTCAGTACCAAGATTTCTTACGAAGATGCTCTTAAAAAATGTCAAGAAACCTTGGAAATCTTCGGCGAAGATTACTCTGCTATCGTAAAAGAAGCCTTCGAAAACCGCTGGATTGATGTCCATGTTAATGAAGGAAAACGTTCAGGAGCATATTCAGGAGGTGCCTACGATACCAACGCCTTCATGCTTCTCAACTGGCAGGACAATTTGGACAACATGTACACCCTTATCCATGAAACAGGACATTCTCTTCACTCTATGTTGACTCGTAAGACTCAACCCTATGTCTATGGCCATTATTCCCTCTTCTTGGCAGAAATTGCTTCAACAACCAATGAAAATCTTTTGACAGAAAAACTCTTGGCAGAAGTAGAAGATGATAAGGAACGCTTTGCGATTCTTAACCATTACCTAGATGGTTTCCGTGGTACAGTCTTCCGCCAGACACAATTTGCCGAGTTTGAACAAGCTATCTATAAGGCAGACCAGGAAGGTCAGGTCTTGACGGCTGATTTCCTCAATGAATTGTACGGTCAGACTAACGAGAAATACTACGGACTTTCTGCCGAAGAAAATCCAGAAATCCAGTTTGAGTGGGCTCGTATTCCACACTTCTATTACAATTTCTATGTCTATCAATATGCGACAGGTTTTGCGGCAGCATCTGCTTTGGCAAATAAGATTGTCAATGGTAGCCCAGAAGACAAAGAAAACTATCTCAACTACTTGAAGGCTGGTAGCTCAGATTATTCTCTCAATGTCATTGCCAAAGCAGGTGTAGACATGACCAAAGAAGACTATCTTAATGATGCTTTCAAAGTTTTTGAAGCACGCCTAACTGATTTAGAGGAGCTTGTTGAAAAAGGGGTACATCTCTAAAATGATTTCCTATAAACGTTCGATTGTCATTCCCAGTGTGATTAGTCTTGTTTTCATCTTGCTCGGTCTTGGTGGTTTGACCAGACCTGAACCATCTGTGGGAAGTGTTGTCTATTTGATATTTTTACAACCTTTGCTGGTTTATTTATATATATTGAGAAAGCAAAAGGCTGTTTTTATCTTGACAACACAGTACATAGAATTTCAAGAACACTTTTGGAGTGAACGTCAACGCCATTCGTTAGAAGAGATTGCGGAGATTCGCTACCTTGTTTCTCCTGTCTATCGTGGCTATCAGTCGAAACGTTTGCGAATTGTAGGAAATAAGGGGGTACTACTTGCAGTCGTCAGCTTGAATAGGCTTGATGGTGCAGATTTTAATGATATTTACCATTTTGTAGAGCAAGTAGCACCGCATATAAGATGGGATTTTTCAAATTAATAAAGAGAGGGGACTATGTTAACAGAAGAACAACTACAAGATATTTTTGAATTAGCAGATTTAATGTCAAATGGTGATAGGGAACTATTTCTCCAACTTAGAGAAGTAGTCTTCGCCAGTGATCCACACGAGATTCTCAATTTTATGGAACGTATTTTAGATTCAGAGTCATTCGATGATTTCTTGGATCGTGTTGGAGAGTCTGAAAAGGAAAATCTTTGGTTAATCTTGATAAAATTACTAGAGCATTTGAACTATATTTGTGTGCGTGATTATAAGGACAATCTTGAAGATTTTATCTACTTTTTTGATTGCCTTCAGCAGGTCCGCAATGCGGGAATTTCTCTTAAATTGGATTCAGGTGGATTAAGTCCAATTGCATCTATTTCAGAATGGGCAAGAGTCATTGATAACAAATATCTTGATGAAAACTTTTGTCTAGGGGCAGTAGATATGGACACGGATAGTTACTATCTCTTTTTCAGTAAGCAGGCGACTTTTATTCGACTTCAAGAACTAGCTGGAAATTTAGGGTATCGAATTGATTACGCCAAAAATATGTAGAGAAAAGGTGGGGAAACCTACCTTTTAGTGTATTGAGGAAGAAAATCTTGTCGGCTTATGATATAATGGATTCTATGGTTGAATCATATAGTAAAAACGCAAATCACAATATGCGCCGTCCGGTTGTCAAGGAAGAAATTGTGGATTTTATGCGAACACGTCAGGCGCAAAATACAGGGTTTTTGAAAGAACTGGAAGAGTTTGCTCATCAAGAAAACATTCCAGTTATCCCTCATGAAACGGTAGCTTATTTCCGCTTGCTGATGCAGACACTCCAACCTAAACGTATTTTAGAAGTTGGAACTGCTATTGGCTTCTCTGCGTTACTGATGGCTGACAATAGCCCGCACTCGAAGATTACGACGATTGATCGAAATGAAGAAATGATTGGATTTGCTAAGGAAAACTTTGCCAAGTATGATTATCGCCAGCAGATTGAATTGCTGGAAGGAGAAGCTATGGATATTCTTCCTACTTTACCAGATAACACATATGATTTTGTTTTCATGGATTCTGCTAAATCAAAATATATTGTATTTTTACCAGAAGTCTTGAAAAAGGTCAAAGTAGGTGGTTTAATCATTTTGGATGACATCTTCCAAGGAGGAGATGTTGCCAAGGACATCAAGGATGTCAGAAGAGGGCAGCGAACGATTTATAAGGGATTGCAACGTTTATTCGATGCGACTTTGGATAATCCAGATGTGACTGCTAGTCTTGTTTCCATGAGTGACGGTCTCCTTATGTTGAGGAAAAATGTAGAGAATGTTGACTTAAAACATATAGAAATTTAAGAAGTTTTTAAGCTTTTGTGTTATAATAAAGGGGTTAATGAAAAAAGGAGAGAGTCTTTAATGAAACAAACTAAAAAAATTCTCGCAGGTGCAGTAACACTCTTTGCTGCAGTAACACTCGCTGCTTGTTCCAATGCAGCTGATAAAGATATCATTACGATGAAAGGTAACACGATTACTGTGTCTGAGTTTTATGAGAAAGTAAAAACAAACTCACAAGCTCAACAAGTTTTGCTGTCAATGGTTATCAGTAATGTATTTGAAAATCAGTATGGTGACAAAGTCTCTGCAGAAGAAGTAAATAAGGAATATGATAAGAAGGCAGAACAACTTGGTGCTTCTTTTAACGCGGCACTTTCTTCGGCAGGATTGACAGAAGAATCCTATAAGGAACAAATTCGTACCAATAAATTGGTTGAGTATGCTGTAAAACAAGCTGCTGAGAAAGAATTGACAGATGAAAACTACAAGGCAGCTTATGACGCCTATACACCTGAAGTAACAGCACGTGTCATCAAGTTGGCAGACGAAGCTAAAGCAAAAGAAGTTTTAGCTGCTGCACAAGCTGAAGGTGCAGATTTTGCTCAATTGGCGAAAGACAATTCCACGGATACTACTACAAAAGACAATGGAGGCGAAGTTAAATTCGATTCAACTTCAACAACTGTTCCAGCAGAGGTACAGAAAGCGGTATTTGCCTTGGATGCAGGTCAAGTCGGAGCGTCGGTGATTTCTTCGGTAGATATGAAGACGTATACAACGAGTTATTACGTTGTAAAATTGGATGCTAAATCAGAAAAATCTGCTAAATGGGAAGATTATAAAGATAAGCTGAAAGAAATTATTTTGGCACAAAAGCAAAGAGATTCATCATTTGTTGCTACTGTGCTGAAAGAAGCACTCCAAAAAGCAAACGTTAAGGTTAAAGACAGTGCTTTCCAAAATCTTCTTTCACAGTATGTGACAACAGAAGAAAGCAGTTCTTCCTCAACGAAGAGCAGCTCTTCGTCGACTGAAAGTTCTTCTTCTACAACAGAATCTTCTAGTTCATCAGGTCAGTAATTGACGATTTACTTATTAAGAATTGGTACTTGACACCTTAGTTCAGAAAATTGGCGGTTGTTGCGAGCCATCTAAGCCAAGTATTTTGCTACTTAATATTACAATTGAATAGTAGAGCCTGTATTCACAGTTTGTGGCTTATATATAAAAGTTTTTTGCTTGTGGATACAGTTTCTTAAATGAGAATGACAAGTCATTGAATGAAGGTGGTACCGCGGTTTTTCGCCCTTCGTTTGATTTCTTGTTATTTTTTTTGGGGAGGTTATCATGAAGCAATTTCAAGTGAAACAGCGCTTTACCTTTGGTGGTGAAAAATTTGATATTCGTGATAGTTTTGGGAATCTTGCTTATCAAGTGGAGGGATCTTTTCTCGAAATTCCAAAACGATTTATCGTAACCAATTCCAGAGGTGGGGAAGTTTGTCAGATTACTAAGAAGTTTTTGACCTTCCTGCCCCAGTTTACCATTGATATGGCAGAGGGACATTCTTTCTACTTGCAAAAGGAATTTACTTTTTTCAAGGATCGCTATACTGTGGAAAATCTAGGTTTAATCCTAGACGGAAATATCTGGGATTTGGATTTTCGCTTGAAAAGGCCAGATGGTATGCTCGTAGCTGAAATCTCCAAAGAACTCTTTCATTTAACTTCTCATTACTCCGTTACTGTATTGGAGGACTCCTATGCAGATTTGGTCATTTCCTTAGTGGTCGCAATTGACTACATCGAAATGATGGAAGATGCATCGAATTAATCGTGAAATAATCCTTCAGTTTAACTGGTCCGTTAAATTGAACCTGCCTAACTATCACTTATGAAAGGAAAGGGTATCGAGTTTATTCTGAAATGAACTCGGGCTACGGACTTTCCCCTCAATTATTACTATATGAAAGGAAATGTTTAATTTAACTGTTTCGTTAAATTGAACCCGCCCGGAAGGCTCGGAAAAAAGATAAACTGCCTAGGAAATCAAGAGTTCCTGTCAGTTTCCTATTTTTCAGTCGCCTTCTAATCGGGCTTGGTATCTTAGTTTATGAAAAATTTATCTTCTGCTCAAATTCGTCAAATGTGGTTGGATTTCTGGAAATCAAAGGGTCACTCTGTTGAGCCTTCAGCAAATCTAGTCCCTGTTAACGATCCAACTCTTTTATGGATCAACTCTGGTGTGGCAACCCTCAAGAAATACTTCGATGGCTCTGTCATTCCAGATAACCCACGGATTACAAATGCTCAAAAATCTATCCGTACCAACGATATTGAAAACGTTGGTAAGACAGCACGTCACCACACCATGTTTGAAATGCTTGGTAACTTCTCTATTGGTGATTATTTCCGTGATGAAGCGATTGAATGGGGCTTTGAGCTCTTGACAAGCTCAGAATGGTTTGCTTTTCCAAAAGACAAGCTCTACATGACTTACTATCCTGATGATGTGGATTCGTACAATCGTTGGATTGCCCTTGGTGTTGAGCCAAGCCACTTGATTCCGCTTGAAGATAACTTCTGGGAAATTGGTGCAGGTCCTTCTGGTCCAGATACGGAGATTTTCTTCGACCGTGGTACTGACTTTGATCCTGAAAACATTGGTATCCGTCTTTTGGAAGAAGATATTGAAAATGACCGTTACATTGAGATTTGGAATATCGTATTGTCCCAGTTTAACGCAGACCCAGCTGTTCCGCGTTCTGAATACAAGGAATTGCCAAATAAAAACATCGATACGGGCGCAGGTTTGGAGCGTTTAGCAGCTATTTTCCAAGGGGCTAAGACCAACTTTGAAACGGATCTCTTCTTGCCAATCATTCGTGAAGTAGAAAAGATTTCTGGTAAGACCTATGACCAAGATGGCGACAACATGAGCTTCAAGGTTATTGCAGACCATATCCGTGCCCTTTCTTTTGCCATTGGTGACGGTGCCCTTCCTGGAAATGAAGGTCGTGGTTATGTCCTTCGTCGTCTCCTTCGTCGTGCTTCTATGCATGGTCAACGTTTGGGCATTACAGAGCCATTCTTGTACAAATTGGTGGAGACAGTTGGTAATATCATGGAAAGTTACTATCCAGAAGTACTTGAAAAACGTGCCTTCATTGAGAAGATTGTTAAGAGTGAAGAAGAGTCATTTGCTCGTACTATCCATACAGGTTCACAATTTGCTGAGCAATTGATGGATAAATTGGCAGCAGAAGGTAAGTCTGAGATTGATGGTCGTGACATTTTCAAACTCTATGATACCTATGGTTTCCAAGTAGAATTGACAGAAGAATTGGCTGAGCACCGTGGTATGACCCTTGACATTGCTGGTTTTGAAGCGGCTATGAAAGAGCAACAAGACCGTGCCCGTGCTTCAGTTGTCAAAGGTGGTTCAATGGGGATGCAAAATGAAACCCTGGCTGCTATCACAGAAGAGTCGACCTTTGTTTATGGCCAAACAGCTCTTGAAGCAAGCTTATCTGTCATTGTGGCTGATAATGCGCGTACAGAAGCAGTCTCAGAAGGTCAAGCCCTCCTTGTCTTTGACCAAACACCATTCTATGCAGAAATGGGTGGTCAGGTTGCAGACCATGGTTTTGTGAAAAATGCTACTGGAGACATTGTTGCGACTGTCATCGATGTGCAGAAAGCACCAAATGGTCAACCATTACACACAGTTGAGCTGTCCGCAAGCATTTCAGTTGGTCAAACCTACACACTTGAAATCGAAACAAAACGCCGTAAGGGTGTTGAGAAGAACCACACAGCAACTCACTTGCTCCATGCAGCTCTTCACAATATTATCGGCGAGCATGCAACACAGGCTGGTTCCTTGAACGAGCAAGACTTCCTCCGCTTTGACTTTACTCATTTTGAGGCAGTTACTGCGGAAGAACTTCGTCGTATTGAAGAAGAAGTCAATGAGCAAATTTGGAATGCCATTCCAGTTGTGACAGTTGAGACAGATATTGACACAGCCAAGGAAATGGGTGCCATGGCCCTCTTCGGTGAAAAATACGGTAAAGAAGTCCGCGTTGTTACTATCGGTGACTACTCTGTGGAGCTCTGTGGTGGTACCCATGTTAGCAACACCGCTGAAATCGGTATCTTCAAGATTTTGAAAGAAGAGGGTATCGGTTCAGGTACTCGCCGTATCATTGCGGTAACAGGCCGTGAAGCCTTCCTTGCCTATCGTGACCAAGAAGATGCCCTCAAAGAAGTAGCGGCAACCATCAAGTCGCCGCAGATCAAGGAAGTGCCAAACAAGGTTGAAAGTCTTGCTCAGCAAGTTCGTGACCTGCAAAAAGAAAATGCAGCTCTGAAAGAAAAAGCAGCGGCAGCCGCTGCTGGTGATGTCTTCAAAGATGTCAAAGATGCTAATGGCATTCGCTACATTGCTAGCCAAGTCCAAGTTTCAGACGCAGGTGCCCTCCGTACCTTCGCTGACAACTGGAAGCAGAAAGACTACTCTGATGTCTTGGTGTTGGTTGCCGCAATCAGTGACAAGGTCAATGTCCTTGTAGCAAGCAAGTCAAGCGATGTTCATGCAGGTAACCTCATCAAAGTCCTTGCGCCAATCGTAGCAGGTCGTGGTGGTGGTAAGCCAGACATGGCCATGGCCGGTGGCAGCGATGCCTCTGCAATCCAAACCCTCTTGAACAGCGTAGCTGATAATCTATAATCGCTCAATAAACTCTTTTATCCATTGGGTAGAAGAGTTTTTTGCATGTTATTCTAGTCATTTTGACGAACTTCATAAACTTTTTGACAAAAATTATTATTTTTTTGACAACGATAGTTGTCAAAAAGAAAAGTAAGTGTTACAATGATATTGAGATAAAGATGAAAACGAATTCATCTGGTAAATAAACAGAAAGTAGGAACTATATATGAAAAAGATAAACAATAGTGACATGGTAGGTTTTGTACAACTTATCGCGATCATCTATCTAGTTTTTGTCCTACTAGCTGACATTATGAAGTGGCAGCAGTTGGATCAGACTCATGTGACTCTTGCCATTTGTGCCATCGTAGTGACAACTGGAAGCTTGAAGAAACTAGGTGGCAGAAAAGAGTCAAAGGTAAAGTAGTAAAATTAGTCGAGTAGTAGGTGGTGGAAAATTATGAAAACCAGTAGCAATAAAAAAGGAATTTTGATTACAGGAACAAGTGTTGTGCGAGGTTTGGAAGTTATAATTGCTCTATTTTTGATATATGCTTTCGTTCAAATTCTTGGATTTGGTCAGCCTATAGATATGGTACCACTCTTGATGATGGTGAGTTCCCTATTCATTTTGAAAACCACTCTCGGCAGAGAAAAGGAAAAGAAGAATGAACAAGACAGTTAAAAACGGAGTGAAAGTAGTCCTACTATTTTTCGTACTCTTCTTGATAAATATTTTGGTGTTTAAAGTTTTATCTTTGTTAGGCTTTGAGATGAGTTTGACTGAGAGAAGTTATCTATTTCCTCCATTGCTGGCGACATTGGTGACAGCTCTGCTATTTTACAAAATGAAATCTAAGGAGAAGAAAATTGGAAGCTAAAAAGAAATTATTTGAAGTCAATATCATGGAAAATAAGAAGTTTGTCTGGGGATTGAATATTCTTGCTGTGGCACTCATCTTTCCTTTTGCCTTCGTATTTGGAATGATAGTCAGTTGGTTGATAGCTAACGGTTCGCAATACTTGGAACTGACCGTGTCGGAGGTATGGTTGCTTTTCCCTCTCTATATTCTTTTAATAGTTGTGCACGAGGCAATCCACGGCATCTTCTTCAAAGTTTTTTGTCTTGAAAATCCTGTCAAATACGGGTTTAAATGGAAATCGGGCATGGCCTATGCGACCAGTCCAGGTTCGCTCTACACTCGGATGCAAATGCTAGTAATCAGCTTGGCTCCCTTTGTTGTGATTAGTTTGGGCTTGACCATGTTAGCAGGATTTGGGATGATGAATACCACTCTTTACTTCATGCTGGCAACCATGCATGCGGCCTCTTGTGCAGGCGATTTCTACTATGCCTATCTCTTATTGGTCAAGTTTGCCAAGGAAAATATAGCTGTCGAAGACACAGAAACAGGCTTGATTATCTACCAAGCCTAGAAAGGAAACATCATGGAATATGTCTTAAAAAATCGGCTCAAGGAGTTGCGGGCACGAGATAGCCTCAACCAGACTGAGCTGGCAAAATTAGCAGAAGTATCACGGCAGACCATTAGTCTGATAGAGCGTGGGGAGTACACGCCCTCGGTGGTCATTGCCATGCGGATAGCACAGATTTTTAATGAAAATGTGGAGAATGTCTTTCAATTAGTGGAGGTAGAAGAATGAAACAGGGGAAACAAATTTCAACGAAACAAAGATGGATAAGGAATATTTCTTATTTGCTTATTTCAGCCATTTGTGGTGGTTTTGTGGGCTTCTTTGGAGTGCTTAATGAAAAATTTGGCCTACCTTCTTATCTCAATTTAGATAACTTTCTAATTTGTTTGCGTATCGTTACATTTGTAATTTTCGCTGGAACTGTATTCTTTGGTCTTAAAGCTAATCAAAATTATAAACTTTATCATTCCATTTCAGATGAGGATGAGGAACATGTTGATGAACTATATAAGAAAATGTATCGTAACCTAGAGTACGCGACCATTTCATTTAATGTTGCCGTATCATTGACTCTGTTAAATTTGGTTCTAGGATTTGGTGTTACCTTCTTAGAAGACAGTGCGGTCATGTATGGATCGATTTTTGACTTAGTTTTCTATATCATACTTCTTGTTTCTCAAGTATTTATTATTAAATTAACTCAGAAAATTCGTGAATATAAGCTTTCTGCTTTTGCTACGGTAAAAGAAATGAAGGACTTTGCTGAGGCGATGGACGAAGGTGAGAAACAAGCAAACTACGAAATGAGTTTCCAAATCGTCTTCACTTTGAATCAAATCGTGTTACCAGGTTTGTATCTATTCCTATTTGTACTTAGCATGCTATTGCAGGAGCGACAAATTACAGCCTTTCTAGTTGTTGCCTTTCTTCACATTTACATCAATGTCATGCAGGTTCGCATGATCCGTCGGTATTTTAAATAAGGAAAGGTTTTGGTAGTGATTATGAAAGAGAATAAAAAGTTTATATCGGTTCTAAAAATTGTTTACTTCGTGGGGTTAATCGGTCTCGGTCTGTACGCAGTTGGCTATATTTTCGGAGAGTGGCTGGCTACTAGGCAGATTGATTTGTCAACTCTGAATATCCTTCTGCCGATGGTATTGGGCTTGCCTGCTCTGCTATTGATCGAAAAAGAAAGTAATGAAAACTGACTTAGTGTATGTGAAGGAGATTGCTATGAATAGACTTGGAAGTATCAAAGATTGGAATGTGGTTAAAAATTGGAAGTTTCTCTTAGTGGGATTGGTTGTCGTTGCACTGAATGTATTGACCCAGTTGGCCATGTTTGCCCTACCAAATTTTGATGGGAATAACCTACTGATTGCTGCAACCCTTTTATTGTTAGCCGTGGTGCTTGGTCTTATCTTGACTGGTAAATTAGGTCTATGGAAAAGTGAGCAGAAGTGGGGGATGGGTGCGAATGTTGGTTTTGTAGCCCTCGCTTTTATCGTTATGTTTGGTCTGAAAATAATTGGTGGGCAATTGATTATGCTGGAAGAGGGATACGGTCAAACGACTGCCAATCAGGAAATCATCAATAATTCAGGCTTGCCAACCTTAGTTTTGTTTCTCTTTGCTGTACTTTTTGCTCCAGTTCTTGAAGAATTAATTTTCCGTGGCATTCTCATGGGGAAAGTCTTTGGTAAGGATTCGAATGTTGGATTGTTGCTATCAAGTTTTCTGTTTGGACTTATTCACAATCCGACCAATATCGGATCTTGGGTTGTCTACGGAGGTATGGGTCTGGTCCTGGGACTCGCCTATCGTATTTCTGGCAAATATACCAATGCACTTATTCTACACAGTCTCAATAATCTTATCGGATTTTTGTTGATGCTACTGATGCAAAGTCTGGGCTTGATATAGGAGGGTTGATATAGGAGGATACAATGGAACTATTTTTATGGATTCTTGTGGGATTTCTATTTTTCAATTCTCTATCAGATAGGAAAAAAGTGAAGCAGTTGCAAACTAGGGTAAAAAAGTTGCAGAAAACTACAAAAGGAGAAAATCAGATGTCAGTTTTATTGAAAGAATTGGTCGGAAGTAAGGCTAAAATCCGCTTTGATGAGGAATTTTCTATTGCTTATGAATACACCATTTTGGCAGTTGATGAGGAATGGGTTAAAATTTCTCGTGAATTAGCGAATGGGGAGATTGAAACCAAGTTAGTACGAGTCGATAATATTATTGACTTGAGCTTTTAGGGAGGGAATATGTTAAAATTTATCAAACACGTCGCATTACTATTTCTATACTTTGTTGCCTATCAAATTGCTTCAGGTTTTCTGATGGTAGGACCAACTTTACAAAGCATACCAGATATACCTGCCCAGTTGATTGACAGTACAATTTGGATTTGTGCGATAGTTGGTATCGTTCTTTCCATTGCGCTCATTATTCTGTTATGGAAGTATATCTATCCACGTCATTCTGTTGACTATCGTGTGACAGCTTCATGGTTCCATAAGATTCAATGGCCGTTATTACTCTATATTGCATTTTTTATCTTCCAACTTTTGATACCTATATCTGAAAGTCAAAATCAAACCTTGGTCATCCAATTTGTGTCTGCCTACCCCTTGGTTTCATTTTTATCAGTCGTAATCTTTGCCCCGATTTTAGAGGAGTTGATTTTTAGAGGTTTGTTGGCGACCTATTTCTTCCCTAAAATGGCAGATATGAAGGCTGTTGGAATCTATCTTGCTGTAACGGGTTCTTTGTTTAGTTTGGTCCATATGCCAACAACCATTCCGCAGTTTTTAATTTATTTCACTATGGGTCTCAATCTTGGTTGGCTCTATTTAATTAGACGAGATATTCGCTATCCGATTGCGCTACATATGTTAAATAATGGAATTTCCTATTTGATGATTCTATTTTTGGTATAGACAATATGTAAAGACCCCCAGTTGAGAATTCGTGGATTTACCTGTACACTAGAATAAAAAAACAATCAACTTCTAACAGGAATTACCACACTCAATTGGAGGTCTTATATGTTTCATTTTACCACACTTTTCATCGGAATGGATGTTCACAAAGAAAGTTTTTCACTCTGCTATTATGATATGATGACCAATCAATTCAAACATAGCACTAAAGTTGGTCCAAATGTTAGCTATATTGTGAACTATGTGAATGAGCTTCGTCGTTTATATGGTCAAGATGCAGAAGTGTTATGTGGCTACGAAGCCGGATGTCTTGGATTTACCCTATATCACCAGCTACAAGCTCACGGGCTTCCCTGTATCGTGATGGCGCCTACAACGGTGATGAAGGAAGGATCTAAGCGTGTTAAGACTGATAAAAAAGATGCAGCTCAGCTCGCAAAAGCTCTGGCCTTTCGTAGCTATCGGCCTGTTCATATTCCTACTGCTGAGGATGAACAAGTCAAAGAATATATCCGCATGAGAACAGACCACAAAGTGGCTCTGAAGAAAATCAAACAACAAGTTCTTGCCTTCTGTCTCCGACATGATTTTCGCTATACCGAGGGAAGCAGTAATTGGACACAGAAACATGTCCGCTGGCTCCATTCCCTAAATCTTGATGGACTTTACGCAGAGATTTTGACAGAATATCTACTGACCTATGAGAAATTAGTAGATCAAATAGAACGGTATGATGCGCGAATTGAGCAACTGGGTCAAAGCGACAGTTATCAAGAGAAGGTCTCTCAGCTTTTTTGCTTTATTGGCATTAAAACACTAACCGCTCTTTCCATTGTGACGGAAATCGGTGATTTTAACCGCTTTGCGACAGCTCAACATTTTGCTTCTTATCTTGGGCTGACTCCTAGCGAAAACTCTAGCGGCGACAAGGAGAGAAGAGGTGCTATCACCAAAGATGGGAATAGCCATGTGAGACGACTTCTGATAGAAGCTGCACAATCATTGGCTAAGGGGACGATTGGGTATAAATCCAAAGAATTGAAAAGGAGACAAAGTGGAAACCGAGTGGAGGTGATTGCTTATGCGGATAAGGCTAATGAACGCTTGAGACGACGTTATCGCACACTTGTTCTAGGAAAAAATAAGAAACAAAATGTTGCTAAAGCAGCTATTGCACGGGAATTATCTGGTTTTATTTGGGGGATGATGACAGGAAGAATAGCTTAAAGTTAGTACTTGTTTTCATGTACACTTTTGACAATTAAGTTTTATCATCGCAGAGCGATGAGGAATCCCTATTTCTATCCCAAATCACTGGGTGAATTTGGACAGAAATAAGGATTGAAATAATGTTTGAATGGAAAGTATCTTGAAGGAGTTTAGGACTTCAAGGTTTGAGTCATCTACGAAATGACTAAGTGGTACAATTGTAATCCACGCTTATAGAGAGTAGGACTCGCGGCAGAACCATTGACCTGTAGGTAACCAAAGCTACAGGTTGCTAGAACAGCCTAAAAGCTGTTCTAGGTTGGAAATAAGGAAACGACGTTTCCTCGCTCGTCGAAGTAATCAAAGATAAACTGATATGACTATATAAAATGAATTACAGAATATATGATTGAGATAGATGGTACCTTGTTGCACGTTGCAATAGGGTATTTTTTATTTAGAGTAGTAAACACAGGGTAAAAATGTTAATGTTTGAGTTCCTATTAACATCTCGGCGGAGTAGTTGAGTTTTCGAATATTCTGGAGATTGTTTGAGGTGGGAAATTGGTAGTGAGGGAGTCAGTCGTATCACTTCCCGCTCCCATTTTGTATGGTTTACTTTCGTGAATGTAGTATAGCCAATTTTGGATAATATATGAATAATGACATGTAAAATGTTTACTAATGATTGATAAAATCGAAGAAGAAAATCATATTTGTGTTAAGTATATTTTATTGCTTGGGGAATGAAGATACTCGAATTTTATAAGATTATATCAAGATTCGTTTTGAAAGTATTTAAAATAAATGATAAAAACCGTTGACAAAACCGGTTTACTATATTACAATACAATTTGTAAACGCTTTACAAATTAAAATACAAGGGAGTTACGAATATGAATCAGCAATTTTCATTGGATCAATTTTCTCTAAAGGGAAAAATTGCTTTGGTAACAGGGGCGTCGTATGGGATTGGCTTTGCGATTGCATCGGCCTATGCAAAAGCAGGGGCGACAATTGTTTTTAATGATATTAATCAAGAGTTGGTTGATAGGGGAATGGCAGCCTATAGGGCAGCAGGTATTAATGCGCATGGCTATGTTTGCGATGTAACTGATGAGGATGGAATACAGGCTATGGTTGCTCAAATTGAATCAGAAGTTGGAGTTATTGATATTCTAGTGAATAATGCTGGTATTATTCGTAGGGTTCCAATGATTGAAATGACAGCAGCTCAATTTCGTCAAGTTATTGATATTGACCTAAATGCTCCGTTTATTGTTTCTAAAGCGGTTATTCCATCTATGATTAAAAAGGGGCATGGGAAGATTATCAATATTTGTTCCATGATGAGTGAGTTAGGACGAGAAACAGTGTCTGCTTATGCAGCGGCTAAAGGTGGGCTTAAGATGTTGACGAAGAATATTGCTTCGGAATACGGTGAAGCCAATATACAATGTAACGGCATTGGTCCTGGGTATATTGCAACTCCACAAACAGCTCCGTTACGTGAACTCCAGAAGGATGGTTCTCGTCATCCATTTGATCAATTTATTATCGCGAAGACCCCTGCAGCTCGTTGGGGTGAAGCTGAGGATTTGATGGGTCCAGCAGTCTTTTTAGCAAGTGATGCTAGTAATTTTGTGAATGGGCACATTCTTTATGTTGATGGAGGAATTCTAGCTTACATTGGTAAACAGCCGGAAGCGTAATAAACGAATTAACAAATTTAACAAATTTTGATATAAGAAGGGGAAAAAACGATGAAAATTGCACTTATTAATGAAAATAGTCAGGCTGCTAAAAATAGTCTTATTTTTGAAACATTGAAGTCAGTAACAGATGCTAAAGGGTATCATGTTTTTAACTATGGAATGTATGGTAAAGAGGGAGAAAGTCAGTTGACTTATGTACAAAATGGTCTGTTGGCTTCAATCCTTCTAGTTAGTAAGGCAGCGGATTTTGTTATTACAGGTTGTGGCACGGGGGTAGGTGCCATGTTGGCGGCTAATAGTTTTCCAGGGGTAGTTTGTGGCTTCGCGGTAGATCCTACGGATGCATACCTCTTTTCACAGATAAATGGAGGAAATGCTTTGTCTCTGCCATTTGCAAAGGGATTCGGTTGGGGAGCTGAATTAAATCTCAAATTACTTTTTGAGCGACTGTTTGCAGAGGAAATGGGGGGCGGATATCCCCGTGAACGCGTTATTCCGGAACAACGAAATGCTCGTATTTTGAATGAAATGAAAGCAGTCACCTATAAAGACTTACTGACAGTACTTCAGGAAATTGATCAAGATTTTTTGAAAGAAACTATTTCAGGTGAACATTTCCAAGAATATTTCTTTGCCAACTGTCAGGACGAGTCAATTGCAGCATATTTAAAAACAGTATTAGAAAGTTAAAGAGTGGGGGCGGTTATGAAGAAGGTATTACTGATTGGTGAACCTTTAATTCGCATTACACCAACAAATTATCAAGAATTGACAGATGGTGTAGAAAGTCGTGTGTTTTTTGGAGGTTCAGAAATCAATGTCGCTTGTAATCTTCAAGGATTTGGATGTGAAACCAAGCTTTTGACCGCACTACCACAAGGCTCTCTAGGTGATAGATTTTTAGATTTCTTAGATGGGAAAGGGATTGATACTTCCAGTGTTCAACGTAAGGGGGAACGTGTGGGGGTATACTACATGGAAGCAGGATTTGGTTGCCGTTCTAGTCAAGTCTACTATGATCGTGGCCAGTCTAGTTTGGAAGCTATTCAAGTCGATCATTTTGATATGGAACAATTATTTTTAGAGGTTGGGTTGGTTCACTTTAGTGGTATCACCGTGGCTATTGGTTCAGCTGTTAGGGCATGGCTTGTTCAAGTATTAAAAGAAGCAAAGCGTCGTAAAATTCCGATTTCGATGGATCTTAATTGGCGTTCTAAGATGATTGGATTAAGAGATGCAAAAAAAGTGTTCTCGCAATTTGCGACCTATGTAGACTATTGTTTTGGTCTGGAACCTATTATGGCTAATGAAAAAGATTGGGAATTATTTGAAAGAGATACGGCTACTGTCCATACAATAAGAGAACGGATGCAAACTTTAAAGGAAGCCTATAAGTTCCAAGCAATTTTCCATACGATTAGGCAGACAGATGAACTAGGCAGAAATTTGTATAAGGCTTACGGATTGGCTGATGAATTTTGTTGCTCTCAAGAATTGAAAACTCAGGTGTTACAACGTGTTGGCAGTGGTGATGCGTTTGTTGCTGGGGCATTATATAAATTGTTAGAGGGGACATCGTTAAAGGCTATTTTAGATTTTGCAGTTGCTAGTGGAACTTATAAATGCAGCATAGAAGGGGATCACATGCGGCAATCTCTTAGAAAAGTTGAGTCTTTATTAGAGGGGAAAAATGACATTATACGATAAAGGAGAAAAAATGAGTCCATCACAAATTATTTCAAAATTGAAGGAGCAAGGGCTTGTTGTAGTCGTTAGAGGAGATGACAAAGAAGTCGGATTTAAGACGGCACAGGCCTGTATTGCAGGAGGAATTACAGCTATAGAGGTTGCTTATACAAATCCTGACGCGAATATGATTATTACAGAACTTAGTCGATGCCATAAAGATGATGTTTCTGTTTTAATTGGGGCTGGAACGGTTCTAGATTCTGTAACGGCACGGCAAGCCATTATGGCAGGAGCAAGTTATATTGTTTCACCATCTTTTAATATAGAAGTTGCAAAAATCTGTCATCTTTATGCAGTGCCATATCTTCCGGGCTGTATGACTTTAACGGAGATTACAAATGCTTTGGAAGCAGGCTGTGAAATGGTTAAACTGTTTCCTGGTAGTGTTTTGGGGACAAACTATATTACTGCAATCAAAGGACCATTACCGTATGTTTCAATCATGGTAACCGGTGGAGTAAATCTTAATAATGTTTCAGAATGGTTTAACGCTGGTGCAACTGTTCTTGGTATCGGTGGGGAATTTAATCAATTAGCTACTGAAGGAGAGTTCGGTACAATTCAAGAATTAGCGTCCTCTTATACAAGTGTTAGAGATAAGATGAGGTAGTTTATTTCAAAATAAGGACTGTATTTTTAACGTTTTCACTTTCTCCTGCCTCCAACGGGGTTGAATGTGGGAGAAAGTGAGATGTTACAGGGGAAATTTTGAACGGAAACATGGAGATATTTGGTACTCCTGTTTATGAAAAGAGGGAGCTGGAGAATATTTTTTAAATAAAAGTCCAACAAAATATAAAACGCTTACATTTTTTTATAAAATCTATTGACAAGTGGTTGTCAATAGTCTACAATACAAAGTGTAGGTAAACCGGTAAAGTTAAAAGGAGAGAATTATGATTAAAGTGATTGTCGTTGCTCATGGACAGTTTGCTAGTGGGATTCTTACTTCACTAAAGTTAATTGCAGGAGAGGTGGAGAATATTGAGGCAATTGATTTTAGTGAAGGAATGTCGGCGCAAGAACTAAAAGCACGCATCAAATCAGCTATATTAGGCGAAAGAGAAGTTTTGATTTTAACTGATTTACTAGGAGGTACGCCTTTTAAAGTTAGTGTAGAATTAGCAACAGAACAGAAAGAGCAGAATGTTGTCGTTCTTTCAGGTTTAAATCTTGCAATGATTTTGGAAGCGAATTTTTCACGGTTAACAGATGATTTAGAACAATTGGTTGGTAAATTGATTACCACCTCTAAAGATGGAATCGTTGATTCGGTCAGTCTGTTAGCAGAGGATAACTATGATGAAGAGTTATTTGAAGATGGTATATGAGGGAGAAATGCATGATTAAGGATGTTTTGATTGAGTCAATTGCTAAAAAAAGAAAGTTTAGAAATTCCACTCTATTGAGTAAGAAAGAAGTTGAGGCTGCAATAGAATTGGCGATTCAACAACTTGTTATCAATTGTGAATATTTTGGTGAATCGTTCCCGACTCCGGCCACATTTGATAACCATTATCCAAAGATGGATAATACAGAGTGGACAAATGGTTTTTGGACGGGCGAGCTTTGGTTAGGACATGAGTATTCTTTGAACAATGAAATGAAAGCGTTAGCAAAAAAGAATACGACGTCTTTCTTGGAACGTGTCAAACAAAGAATTGAATTAGATCATCATGATTTGGGATTTCTGTATTCACCATCAACGGTAGCTGATTATAAATTGACAGGTAGTAAAGAGGCTTTAGAGGCTTCGCTCTTGGCTGCTGATAAATTAATGGAGCGCTATCAAGAAAAGGGAGGTTTTATTCAGGCCTGGGGGCAACTTGGTAAAGCAGAAGATTATCGGTTGATTATTGATTGTTTGCTGAATTTACAATTACTTTTCTTTGCTTATGAGGAGACAGGTGAGCAGAAATATTATGATGTAGCTCTTAGTCATTTCTACGCTTCTGTTAATACAGTTATTCGAGATGATGCTTCAACATTTCATACCTATTACTTTGACCCTGAAACAGGAAAACCGCTCAAAGGGGTTACCCGACAAGGATTTAGTGATGACTCTTCCTGGGCGCGTGGTCAATCTTGGGGTATTTACGGCATTCCGTTAGCTTACCGTAAAATTAAAGATCCCGCATGTTTAAATTTATTTAAAGGAGTAACCAACTACTTTCTTAATCGTTTGCCAGAGGATAACGTTTCCTATTGGGATTTAATTTTTAATGATGGTAGTGGGCACGCTCGTGATTCTTCTGCGACAGCAATAGCGGTTTGTGGTATTCACGAGATGCTTAAATATTTGCCAGAAGTTGATGAGGACAAGGAAACTTATAAATATGCTATGCACACGATGCTACGGTCCTTGATTGATAACTATGCTAATCGTGAGTTAGCTCCCGGTCGCCCATTGCTTTTACATGGGGTCTACTCTTGGCATTCAGGAAAAGGTGTCAATGAAGGAAATACTTGGGGCGATTATTATTACTTAGAAGCTTTGCTTCGTTTTTATAAAGATTGGGAATTATATTGGTAGGAGGTTAAAATGGCAACACCAAATATTGTAATGGCTCGTATTGATGAGCGACTAATTCATGGACAGGGACAACTATGGGTTAAATCCTTAGGTTGTAATACTGTCATCGTGGCAAATGATAAGGTTAGTGAAGATAAGATTCAGCAGACATTAATGAAAACGGTTATTCCAGATTCAGTAGCTATGCGTTTCTTCTCTTTGCAGAAAGTGATTGATGTGATTCATAAGGCTAATCCTGCTCAAACTATTTTCTTAGTTATTAAAGATTTGCAAGATGCACTAACTTTGGTTAAAGGGGGAGTACCAATCACAGAATTAAATATTGGAAATATTCATAATGCGCCTGGAAAAACGCAAGTAACACGGTCTATCTTTTTGGATTCAGAAGATAAGGCTATAGTGAGAGAGTTGAACGATGTTTATAAGATTCGCTTCAACACAAAGACAACGCCTTCTGGTAATGATGGGGCAGTTGAAGTTAATATATTGGATTATATTTAAAAAATAAGGAGAATTATCATGACGATCAGTCTAATTCAAGCAGCTCTTATTGGTCTGTGGACAGCTTTCTGTTTTAGCGGTCTATTATTGGGGCTTTACACAAACCGATGTATCGTGCTTTCTTTTGGGGTCGGAATCATTTTAGGAGATCTACCAACGGCTTTAGCTATGGGTGCTATCAGTGAGCTGGCATACATGGGATTTGGTGTTGGTGCTGGGGGGACCGTTCCTCCAAATCCAATCGGACCTGGTATTTTTGGTACTTTGATGGCTATTACAAGTGCTGGAAAAGTAACACCAGAAGCAGCTTTAGCACTTTCAACACCTATTGCGGTAGGTATTCAATTCTTACAAACTTCAGCATATACTTTACATGCGGGTGCTCCAGAATCAGCTATCAAACATCTTCGTGCAGGAAACCTTTCTAAATTTAAACGTGTTGCAAATGGTACAGTGATTACTTTCGCCTTTTTAGGATTTGCTCTTGGTTTCTTGGGTGCCTATTCAATGGATACTCTTTTGAAATTGGTTGAAATGATTCCACCAGTATTATTAACCGGATTGAGTGTAGCAGGTAAGATGCTTCCAGCTATCGGTTTTGCAATGATTTTGTCTGTAATGGCTAAGAAAGAATTGATTCCGTTTGTATTGCTTGGCTATGTTTGTGCAGCTTATCTACAACTGCCTGTAATTGGTATCGCAATTGTCGGTAGTATCTTTGCACTTAAAGAATTCTTTAATAAACCAGAACAAGTGGCAGTGAAACAGGAGGAAGCACACGATGACTGGATCTAAACTAACTAAAAAAGATTATCTCAACACTTCTTTACGGGCCTTCTTCTTGCAGAATGGTTTCAATTACAGTAATTATCAAGGGATTGGCTATGCAAATGTCATGTATCCAGCTTTTAAGAAGCATTTTGGTGACGACAAAGAAGGATTAACTAAAGCTTTAGAAGAAAACTGTGAGTTTTACAATACCAATCCACATTTTCTTCCATTCATTACTAGTCTTCATTTGGTCATGTTAGAAAATGATCTCCCAGAAGAAGAGACTCGTGGGATTAAGATGGCTCTGATGGGGCCGTTGGCAGGAATTGGTGACTCACTTTCACAATTTGTATTAGCCCCACTTTTATCTACGATTGCTGCCTCTCTAGCAGGTCAAGGACTGGTTATGGGACCGATTCTTTTCTTCCTTGGAATGAACATTATCTTGACCTCTATCAAGTTGTTGACTGGTTTGTATGGCTATAAATTTGGTACCAGCGTGATTGATAAGTTGAGTGACCAAATGGCAACAATTTCTAAGGTAGCCAATATCATCGGTGTGACAGTTATCTCTGGTTTAGCAGTAACCTTTGTAAAAATTTCGGTGCCAATTACCTTTGCGGCGGGTGAATTAACAGAAGGAGCAGATCAGAAAATTGTAACCATCCAGGGAATGTTAGACAAGATTGCCCCTGCATTGCTTCCTGCCTTGTTTACAATTTTGGTTTATTATCTCATCAAGAACAAGAAATGGACTACCTATAAATTGGTTATCTTGACAGTTATCATCGGTATTTTGGGTAGCTGGCTAGGCATCCTTGCATAAGCAATTATGGATCAACAAACACTCTACTATGCACTAATTATTTTAGTAGCTCTATCGACCATACTTCCTGTACTTACGTCTTATGTCAATCGTAAACGACAACAAAAAGCTCTTGAGGAGCAACTGGAAAAACGCCAACGCTACTTATCAACCTTACAGGCTGGAGATGAGGTTATCCTCTTCTCTGGACTGCATGGTAAAATTATCAAACTAACAGATAGCTTGGTAGAACTACAGATTGCAAAAGGCATTATTGTTTACGTTGAAAAAGAGTCGATTATGGGAAAAGCCAAAGAACTACTTTTTACGAAGTAGTTCTTCTTTCTTTAAGAGAGAAAAGCGATTGCGAAATAAAAAATGTTGTAGTAACATTGTTTTACACTGTATAAAAAGGAAAGGAAATACCAATGGGGATTTTTACCAGTCAAACGAAGCGATATTATAGCATTCGTAAATACAAAATTGGAGTTTGTTCAGCTCTTATTGCGCTGTCTATATTGGGAACAAGGGTTGCAGCCAATCAGTTGCCAAGTACAGAAACAGCTAGTCCACAAACTAGTCAGTTAGTGGAAACCACTTCAGAAGCGACAGAAGTAGCTAATCATACGACAGAACCAGTAACGACAAGTGAGGTCAGCTCTGAAGCTAGTCCTGTTATGTCAACAGAAAGCCAGCCTTCAAGCACCGCTGCAGAAACTCTTGCCAGTCCGCAAGCTGTTCAGGCGACAAAAGAAGAGAAGAACCTAGTAGCCAATGGGGAGTTCATCAGTACAACGGCACCATCAGGAAACTGGAAAGAATCGGCTGCTACAGACTGGGAAACGTGGATTCCGAATGATATTAAAAAAGAAAATGGAGCTGTTTCTATTGATGATGGGAAACTTCATATTTCTTCAACAAATACTTACCGAGTGGCAGTGCACCAAACAGTGGATGTAGATCCTAGCAAGCGCTATCTCTTTAGCTATGATGTAGAAACCAAGGACCTGAAGGGGAGCGGTGTTCGTGTTCGCTTGCGGAGTTTGACTGCAGAAGGCAAGGATTTGAGTCCGCAAGAATTTACTTTCACAAATTTTGTGGCTGGTACACAACAAAGAAAGGTGGAGAAGGAGTTAACAGTTTCTCCCGAAACTCGTAAATTGAAGGTAGAGCTGTTTTTTGAGAATGGTATAGGCCAAGCCTGGCTGGATAACATCTCGCTGGTAGAATATGCTGAAAAAACACCAGAAACACCAGAGTCAAGCCCAGAACTTGTCCAACCTGAAACAGGGAAAATTACCCTTGCTAGCAATAAGGTTTACCTGCCTGTTCGCCCAGACCTGACCTATCGTATTGCGGATGCGACTGTGGCCACTGTGGAGAAAAATATGATTCGTCCGCTTGTGGCTGGAAAGACTCAGGTAGATGTTTATGATAAAGACACTAAACTATCTAGTTTCGAGCTAACAGTTACGGAGCATCAAGCAACAGTCTTTGATACCTTAAGGAACAACTGGGAAGATATTTCTTTAGCCAATAAACGCTACCAATCTAATGATACTCAGATGAAAGCCTTTCTAGGGCGTTTAGATGCCGGCGTAGCTTCTTCTCTTAAAAAATGGGTTGAACCAACAGAGCAGGGCAAAACGATTTTCAACGATATTGACTTTAGTAAATCCAGCCACCTGACAACGGTCTATCGCCGCTTGGAGCAGATGGCTCAAGTAGTTGAGAATCCAGACTCAGCCTATTACCACGACCGCTCACTTATCGATTTGGTCAGAAAAGGAATGAACTGGCTTTACACCAATGTTTATAATGAAAATAAGTCAATTGATGGGAATTGGTGGGATTATGAAATTGGGACTCCGCGTGCAGTTGTCAATACACTAATCTACATGTATCCCTACTTTAGTCAAGAGGAGATTCTAACCTATACCAAACCGATTTCGAAATTTGTACCAGATCCAACCACTATTCGTAAAACCTTGTCCAATCCTGTTCCAGCAGTGGGCGGTAATCAGACGGATTTGAGCAAGGTGGCCATCTTGGAAGGAGCTCTTCGCGAAGATGCTGACCGTGTGAGGGCTGGTGCGCAAGGTTTGACAACGATTATGAAATTTGTAGATAAGGGAGAGGGCTTCTACAAGGATGGCTCCTTTATCGACCACACCAATGTTGCCTACACAGGGGCGTACGGGAATGTCCTTATTGAAGGTTTTTCACAGTTACTACCGGTTATTCAGCCAACGGAGTTTGCCCTCAAGGAAGAACAGACCAACATTCTTTATGAATGGATTGAAAAAGCCTTTATGCCAATATTGGTTCGCGGTGAATTGATGGATATGACCCGCGGTCGTTCCATCAGTCGGGCAACTGGTGAATCACATGTTCAGGCCATGGAGATTTTAAGGTCTTTGGTCCGCATTGCAGAATCGGCTCAGCCTGAGCAAAAAACCAAACTTCTCTCCTTTGTTAAGGCGCAGCTGACCTCTGATACCTTCTATGACAGCTACCGCAGCCTCAAATCCTATAAGGATATTGATTTGGTCAACAAGCTTTTAGCTGATAATCAAATCCCTGCTGAAGTGGATAAAGATTATATTGCAGCCTTCAACAATATGGATAAGTTTGTTTATCGAAGTGCTCAAGAAGGCTTTACCTTTGCCTTGTCTATGTACTCTTCTAGAACTCAAAACTATGAAGACATGAACAATGAAAACCGCAAGGGTTGGTATACAGCAGATGGTATGGTTTACCTCTACAATGATGATTTGAGTCATTACAGTAACCACTACTGGGCAACAGTTGACCCGTATCGCTTACCGGGAACGACAACGACCAAGGACAAACGAGAAGACGGCAGTGGCGAGGTAACTCTTGCAAGTGACTTTGTTGGAGCAAGCCAGTTAGGCAACCGCTTGGCGACGATTGCAATGGATTTCAATAACTGGAATAATAGTCTGACTGCTCGTAAGGCTTGGATTGTTCTGGGAAATAAGATTGTTTTCCTAGGTACTGATATACAGCATCAATCTGCTCAAGGCGCCGTGACAACGATTGAAAATCGTAAACTCTTGACCGGAGAAAAATATAGCTATTACATAAATGGCCAGCCAGTTGATTTGTCCAAAGAAGTAGTGACAGATAAGACTCAATCCTTTTACATGACCAATGGCAAGGACAATCAGTCCATCGGCTATGTCTTCTTGAACCAACTGCCGACTCATGCCAAATTAGATCAGCGAACCGGCAAATGGAGCGACATCAACCACAACCAGTCCAAAGAAGAAGTGAGCAATTCCTTTGTTAGCCTATGGCATGAACATGCACAAACATCAAGTAACTATGCTTATGTCCTTGTTCCAAACCAATCTATGGAAAAAGTAAATCAGGCAGCTGCTAGTGTGAAATTGCTTCATCAAGACAAGGATTTGCAAGTGGTATACGACCAAGAACAGAATGTCTGGGGCGTTGTGAAATACACGGATACAGCCTACAAGCTGACAGATGATATTACCTTAACAGATGCCGGTTTGTATACCATTCAGAAAGTCGAAGGTGGCTATCGCATCGCCTTTTACAATCCGTCTACCCGAACCGTAAAGAATGGCATTGAGTTGACAAAGGCAGGTTCCAGTCTGACTGTTGAGATGGAGCCAACGGCGGCTTATCCATCCACTGTCTGGAAGATTACTATGCCAGAAGGTTCTGATAAACAAACTGGAAGTGTCGAAAAAACAGAAAAAGAAGAAAAACAACTCAAGGAAAACCAACCAAGTCCAGAGGTGAAACAAGTGGTTCATCATGCCGCTGAAAAAACAAAGCTGAGTAAGCCCCGTCTGCCCCAGACAGGAGAAGAAGCAAGTCTAGGTCTTGGTTTCTTAGGTTTGCTAACCTTGGGGGCAGTGGTGGATTTCAAGTGTCGCAGATCGCACTCCTAAATGAAATTCGTGGGTGGAGGGGGAGCGTGAAAGAACTCGACGGATAAAAAAGTTCGTCAACAAGTCTTTATTTCTAGTTGTTGAGCTGAAACAGTCTATCCCCAGACTGTTTCACTCCTACCCCCGCATAGTTGATTAGATCAGATTTGGAGTGTGAAATACGAATTGCTGAGATTTGTTTTGGAACTCCTATCTCCAACCTTTAACAGTCTACTGAACTGTTAAAGCCGATCAATCACTGCGCTGAGATATTGATATGAACTTTGAGGAGTGGATCTGGGCTTTGCCCAGCCTCTCTTCTTTTGGAGAAGCGATAGAGAAAGGACTTGTTATGCAAACAATATTCGAAAAAATAGTAGCTAATCAGTCAGCAGAGTCGGTCAAAACCTATATTCTCAATCAACAAGATGCAGCTTATAAAGAGCTTCTCCTTTCCTGTCAAAATTTATTAAATGATATTTTTATCTTTGAAGACAATTGGGATATGGAACCTTGTTCAGTCGGGTATCATCTTGCTCCTCTTGACTGGACAGCCGACTGCCATGGGGATGAGGAATGGACCTTTATGCTCAATCGGCAGGAATACTTGTGGAAATTAGTTTTGGCCTATCTGGTTGAAAAAGATTCGCACTACATGGAGCAGGTTAAACGGTTTATCTTTAGTTGGATAGAACAAGTGACAGATTGGCATCCTAAAAGAACGAGCAGTCGCACCTTAGATACGGCTATCCGCTGTCTAAGCTGGCTCAATATTCTCCCATTTTTAATTGATTGGGGCGGACTAAGTGAAGCTGAGCGTAGCCAACTGTTAGTATCCATTCAAAAACAATTATTTTATCTTCACAGTCATTACCGTGCCAAAGATACGTTGAGTAATTGGGGAATTTTCCAGACTGGCGCAATGCTCTTGGCCCATGCTTATATCGGCGATCAGGTGGATTTAGTAGAGCTTCACCATTTTGCTCGTCAGGAAATCGAAGAGCAAATTCAAACTCAGATATTGGAAGATGGAACTCAGTTTGAGCAGTCTTTTCTCTACCATGTGGAAGTTTATAAACTCTTGCTAAGACTAGCTTTCAGCTTGCCAGATTATCGAAAACAGTGGACACCTATTTTGAAAAATATGGCAGACTATGTCTTACAGATGACGGGACCAGATGGTAAAAGTGTGGCTCTTGGCGATAGCGATGTTCATTGTACTTCTGACATCTTACAGATGACTGCGATTTTCTTTGAAGATGGCACCTACCTAGTAGATAATTCCAAGCTAGATTTAGGCGTTCTCTTCTTGGTCGGAGAAAATGGCTTGCGCATATTTGAACACTTGACCGCTCAACCCAGCTCGTCAGGGGGACAACATTTTTCTGAATCAGGTCACAGTATTGTCAAAGAAGTGGACAGCTATTTATGTTTCAAGGCCGGTCCCATGGGAAGTGCCCACAGCCACTCTGACCAAAATAGCTTGTGCTTTTACCATAAAGGACAACCAATCGTAATAGACAGCGGTCGTTTCAGCTACCGTGAATGTGAGGAGCGCTATTTGCTTAAAAGTGCTTGTGCTCACAGCACTTGTATCCTTGATGACAATGCTCCAGAGCAGATAAAGGGTTCATGGGAATATGACACATATCCTCAGTTTATTAGTCACAGTTATAAGGGTTTTGAACGCTGTCATTGGATGCAGGGCATTTATCAGGCTCAGACCAGCCAAGGCTTGCCTTACTGGCATAAACGACAGCTCCTTATGGTTGGAGGCGATTTATTGCTGATAGTGGATAGCGTTGATTGCTCAGGTCAGCATGAGTTGACCAGTCAATTGATTTTAGATGAAAGGGTCAAGATTGGAGAAGAGCGGTTAAATGATCTTCGGCTATATAGCCAAAAGGATTTTGAAATCCAGAAAACCGTGCGTTCTCCCCGATACAACCAACTAGTAGAGACCAATAAACTGGTCAAAAAAGAGAGTTTTCGAGATCGATTAGTTACATTTACTTTGTTAGCAGATGAAGCGATTCGTGTCAAGCAATTGCCAGTTTACCAAACAGACTATCATTTGATAGAAAGTGGTTTGGCTTTTAGCTGTCAAGGAAAGGGAATGAATATTCTGTTAGTGGTTTCTGATAATGATATATATAAGGGAGAGAAATTACTTCAAGTGGCTGGTTATAAGTTGAGAGGTAAGTGCTTAGTAGTGGATAGGGATAAGAGACAAGTTGTCCGACTCAAAAATTAGAAGGGACAGAAAAATACAGTCATTTCTGTGCAAAATAACTGATAAAGTACGGATAGTATGATAGAATAAAGTAATAAAAGGAGGTATCGGTAAGGTGTCAGAGAAGTTTACCATCAAAGATATTGCAGAACTGGCTCAGACTTCAAAAACAACAGTTTCCTTTTACTTAAATGGTAAATATGAAAAGATGTCCAAAGAGACACGCGAAAGAATTGAGAGAGTCATTCGCGAAACAGACTATAAACCCAGCGTTGTTGCGCGGAGCCTAAATTCAAAAAATACTAAGTTGATTGGAGTATTGATTGGAGATATTACAAATACATTTTCCAATCAAATTGTCAAAGGTATAGAAGAAGAAGCGCATAAGAGTGGCTATCAAGTTATCATCGGAAACAGCAATTACAATCAAGAAAGCGAAGATAAGTATATTGAGAGCATGCTGATGTTGGGTGTAGATGGTTTTATTATTCAGCCGACATCGCATTTTAGAAAATATTCGCGCATTATTGAGGATAAGAAAAAGCATATGGTTTTCTTTGACAGTCAACTTTACGAACATCGTACCAGTTGGATTAAGACAAATAATTACGATGCTGTCTATGATGCAACTCAACTATGTGTAGAAAATGGCTATCAAAAATTTATTCTTATTACAGCTGACATTAGTCGCTTAAGTACACGGATTGAACGAGCTACAGGGTTTATGGATGCTTTGTTAGATTGTAAACAAAGTTATCAAGATTTAACAATTGCAGATGAAAATACGGACATAGAGGAAATTAAACGTTTTCTTCAAGGGGTGGTAAATCCTCAGGAAAAGACCCTAGTGTTCGTTCCGAATTGCTGGGCGTTACCTTTAGTTTTTAATGCTATGAAAGAACTTAAATATGACTTTCCTCAGGTTGGTCTTTTGGGGTTTGACAATACTGAATGGACAAATTTTTCATCCCCTACTATCTCTACCATTGTTCAACCCGCCTTTGAAGAAGGGTGTCAAGCAACAAGGATGCTGATCAATCAGATTGAGGGTGGAAACCAAGTGGAACGACAACAGGTTTTAGATTGCACAGTTCATTGGAAAGAATCTACATTCTAAGTTAAGTTAAATTTTACTTCTTAGGAAGAGGAGCAGAACGAAGTAGGATATTCGGATTGAGAGCTCACTGAAATCCTCCTTGACTCGCCTAATATATACAAAAAAATAGGAATTTTCCCTTAACTGGTGGGAGAATTCCTATTTTTATGCCAATCTTATCAAGATTGCATATTAATATTATATATATGATTTTAAACTCAACAGATTTCTATAGTCTTTTAGTACTAGGCAACGAGCTGCAGACAGCTTGTACAGTCGAGTGACTGTGCAAGGTTGGAGATAGCACTTGCGGAGCAAGTCACCCCTGCAGAGTACGGCAAAGCGAGTTCAAACCCTCCGGTGGAGTGTTTGAAGTTGGAAATCCACGCTCGTCGAAGTAATTAAAGAGAAACAAAATGACTATAAAACGGAAAAATAGAAATGATATTTTTCCAGATCTACAACCCATATAAATAATCATCATCTGTCATAGCTTCCACTTCACCAAGAAGATAGCCGTTACCAACTTGGGAGAAGAAGTCGTGGTTAGATGTACCGGTTGAGATACCGTTCATGATGATTGGGTTGACATCATCTGCTGAATCTGGGAAGAGTGGATCCTGACCCAAGTTCATGAGGGCCTTGTTGGCATTGTAACGAAGGAAGGTCAAGACTTCCTCAGTCCATCCAACTGCATCATAGAGGGAGCGTGTGTAGCCTTCTTCATTTTCATAAAGTTGGTAGAGCAGGTCGTACATCCAGTCACGGAGTTTGTCCTGTTCTTCCTCGGACAATTCATTGAAACCAAGTTGGAACTTGTAACCGATGTAGGTACCGTGCACAGACTCGTCACGGATGATTAGCTTGATAATTTCCGCAACATTGGCCAGCTTGTTGTTACCAAGGTAGTAGAGTGGCGTGAAGAAACCAGAGTAGAAGAGGAAGGTTTCTAGGAAAACGCTGGCTACTTTCTTTTCAAGCGGTGTACCTGTTTCGTAGATTTCGTTGATAATCTTTGCCTTGCGTTGCAAGTATTCGTTGCTGTTGGTCCATTCAAAGATGTCTTCAATCTCAGACTTGGTGTTCAAGGTTGAGAAGATAGAAGAATAGGATTTGGCGTGAACAGATTCCATGAATTGGATATTGTTGTAAACAGCTTCTTCGTGCGGTGTACGAATATCGTTGCGAAGAGCTTGGACACCTGTTTCAGATTGAAGGGTATCCAAGAGGGTTAATCCACCAAAGACCTTGCCAACCAGGTCTTTTTCTTCAGCAGTAAGTTTACGCCAGTCATCCAAGTCGTTTGATAATGGGATACGTGTATCGAGCCAGAATTGCTCGGTCAACTTTTCCCAAGTTGACTTGTCAATAACATCCTCAATGGCGTTCCAGTTTATGGCTTTGTAGTAGGTTTCCATCATATTCTCTTTCTTTTTCTTATACTTCAAATATTATATCACAAATAGATAGTAGCCTGTAAAAAATCCCCTAAAAGGGATTTTTAATCGAGCGCTCATTAGTTGCTTTACATCATGAACGACAGTGTCGTAAGGTAGTAAGCTAAGCTACCAATAGCAGTTAGCGTAGATACGGTAGTTGGCTTGCCAACAGCTAATCCCTTGCAAGTTACGACCTGAGAAAAGTCGTTCGAACTTAACGACTTTTCGAGGTAGTAAGCCACTTAGGTACTGACTATATGGTCAGTACCTAAGTGGCTTGAAATCGAGTTTGGGCTAAGGACTTGGCAAAAAAGATAAATCCCTACGAGGCTGGGCAGAAAGTCCAGCCTCGCTTCTCAGAGTTCGTGTCAACATCTCAGCGCAGTGGTTGATTGGCAGATTTGTTCGTGTTTCACACTCCAAATCTGACCTAATCAACTGTGCGGGGGTGGGAAGACGAACTCTTTTTAGACTGGTCGAGTTCTTTCCCACTCCCTATGCTATTTCCTATTTTCTCATTTCCCACTTTCAACAGTCTATCAGACTGTTGAAACGCCCTCACATATTACGACACGTAGAAACTGAAGACGATATTTCTTCAGTTTCGGAGTTAGTAAGGTAGCTAGCTAATCCGCCGATAGCGGTTAGCGTAGATTAGCTAGTTGATTTATCAACAGCTAATCTTGCTACGTCAAAATCGAGTTCGGGCTAAGGACTTGGCAAAAAAGATAAATCCCTACGAGATGTAAGACATCTCTATGGTATTTCCTATTTTTGCTGTGCCCTTTTGACGCCCTCACATCTTAGATCACACAACTTTCACATTGATTTGCGCCGACTTCTTCGCCGTCATCGGTAAAGGTACGGATGTAGTAGATAGACTTGATACCTTTGTTGAAGGCGTAGTTACGAAGGATAGAGAGGTCACGTGTAGTTTGTTTGTTCTCTTTTTTCCATTCATAGAGTTCTTTTGGAAGTTCGCTGCGAAGGAAAAGAGTGAGTGACAAACCTTGGTCGACGTGTTCTGTTGCAGCAGCGTAGACATCGATGACTTTGCGCATATCCATATCGTAGGCAGACTTGTAGAATGGAATAGTTTCTGTTGCCAAGCCAGCTGCTGGATAGTAGATTTTACCGATTTTCTTCTCTTGGCGTTCTTCAATCCGTTGTGTGATTGGGTGGATAGAAGCAGAAACGTCGTTGATGTAGCTGATAGAACCGTTTGGAGCAACAGCTAGTCGGTTTTGGTGGTAAAGACCATCTGTCGTGACTTTCTCACGTAGGTCAGCCCAATCTTGTCCGCTTGGAATGAAAATCCCTTCAAAGAGTTCTTTGACACGCTCAGATTGTGGTTGGTAATCCCCAGTCACATACTTGTCGAAATAAGTGCCGTCTGCGTATTTTGATTTGTCAAAATTATGGAAGGTTGCCTTGCGTTCCCGGGCGATATTATTTGATTCTACCAAGGTCCAATAGTTGAGGAGCATGAAGTAGATGTTGGTAAATTCTACGGCAGTTTTTGAACCGTAATCAATCAAGTTCTGAGCCAAGTAAGAATGAAGTCCCATAGCACCAAGGCCAATTGAATGCGCCTGACTGTTTCCTGCTTCAATAGATGGTACAGCTGAAATGTGTGAATGATCTGTGACATAAGTCAAAGCGCGTGTCATTGTACGAACAGAACGTCCAAAATTAGGTGACTTCATCAGGTTGACGATATTAGTTGAACCGAGGTTACATGAAACGTCAGTACCCATGGTCAAGTATTCTTGCGAATCGTTAAGAATGCTTGGTGTTTGAACTTGAAGGATTTCCGAACAGAGGTTTGACATGATAATCTTGCCGTCAACAGGGTTGCTACGGTTGGCAGTATCGATGTTGATAACGTATGGATAGCCAGACTCTTGTTGTAGTTTGGAAATTTCTGTTTCTAAGTCACGTGCCTTGATTTTTGTCTTACGAATGCGAGGGTTTGCCACCAATTCATCGTATTTTTCTGTGATGTTAAGGTAGCTATAAGGGACACCGTATTCCAACTCAACTGAGTATGGGCTGAAGAGGTACATATCTTCGTTTTTACGTGCCAATTCGTAGAATTTATCAGGAACGGTGATACCGAGTGATAAGGTCTTCACACGAACTTTCTCATCGGCATTTTCTTTCTTAGTCGAAAGGAAGGAAATAATATCTGGGTGGAAAACATCCAGATACACTACCCCAGCCCCTTGGCGTTGCCCAAGCTGGTTAGAATAGGAGAAGCTGTCTTCGAAGAGTTTCATAACAGGAACAACCCCAGAAGCCGCCCCCTCATAGCCCTTGATTGGAGCGCCTGCCTCACGCAAGTTGCTGAGGGAAATACCAACACCACCACCGATACGGGACAATTGCAGAGCAGAGTTGATAGAACGCCCGATCGAGTTCATATCGTCAGTGACTTGAATGAGGAAACACGATACCAACTCACCACGGCGGGCACGACCTGCGTTGAGGAAAGAAGGTGTTGCTGGCTGGTAACGAAGGTGAATCATTTCGTTAGCCAAGTTCAAGGCCAACTCTTCATTTCCTTCTGCAAAATACAAGGCGTTGAAGAGAACACGATCTTCCATACTTTCCAAGTAATAGGCGCCATCATTTGTTTTGAGGGCATACTGATTGTAGAACTTGTAAGCTGCCATGAAAGACTTGAAGCGGAAATTTTGGTCTTTCAAGAATTGATCGATTTTGATGATAAATTCTGGACTGTATTGGTCCAAAAACTTTTTTTCAAGGTAATTTTCTTCTAATAGATAAGCAATTTTGTCTAAAATACTATCAAATTGCTTGGTATTTGGGAGGACGTTTTCTTTAAAGAAGGCCTTAACCGCTTCTTGGTCCTTGTGGAGTGGGATTTGCCCATTAACAGGACGGTTGATTTCGTTATTTAAACGGAAGTAGGACACATCGCCTAGCTCTTTTAAACTCATAGTCGCAATCTCTTTCTATAAACAGTAGGGAGTTAAACCAAGGCTTTTAGTTTTCCTGGTTGAAAACCTGAGAAAACATCATTTTCAGTTTCGATAACAGGTGCAGCTGAGAAACCGAGACCTTTTACGTGATCGATAAATTCAGGCTGTTCATCTAGATTGATTTCTTTATAATCTACACTATGTTGGTCCAAGAATTTCTTGGTCATTTTACACTGTACACAATCATTTTTTGAATAGATCGTTACCATTCAATTTCTCCTTTGTCCATGAGGGATTAATAAAAAATCCCAATTTTGTTACCAATCTAGGATACAAGATTTTAAGGTTAAAGTCAAGAAGGAAGTTTATTTAAAATCACAAAATATAGTGCACAATATTTTTATAAAACACCATATATTGTACCTCCGCTCATTGCCGCTAAGTCGAAAAATAGCGTTTACATAGCTGTTTCTATTTAGTTTGAGAACCCTAACAATCTCTCGGTAAAATATAGATTAGCTTTTCTGCAAATGTCATAATATTTTGAAGGAAACATGTAGTGTTACAAAATATGACATTTATAGTTATACATGTATTGAATATATATTACCTTTTGTACTATACTATTCAATAATGCTGAAAGAGGTTATAAAATATGGAAAAATTACATAGAAAAAGCTTATTTCATAAAGGGAAAGAATATTCATATTATGCATTGGATTCGATTTCAACGAAAGAAAAAGTGGATATTCATTCGCTTCCCTATACTATTCGTATTTTATTAGAAAGTCTTTTAAGAAAAGAAGATGATGTGGATGTTACAAAAAATCACATAATGGAGTTGCTTCATTATCAGGCTGCATCTCCTAAAGGAGAAATCCCCTTTAAACCTAGTCGTGTTATTTTGCAAGATTTTACAGGTGTTCCTGTTGTGGTAGATTTAGCCTCCATGCGTGATGCGGTGGTGAAAGCAGGTGGAAACCCTGAATTGATTAACCCAGAAATTCCAGTGGATTTAGTCATCGACCACTCTGTTCAAGTTGATTTTTTTGGGACTGAAGATGCTCTGGAGAAAAATATTGCCTTAGAGTTCGAAAGAAATAATGAACGCTATGAATTTCTAAAGTGGGCAGAGAATTCCTTTGAAAATTATCGTGCAGTGCCTCCAGCGACAGGAATTATCCATCAGGTAAACATTGAATTTCTAAGCGATGTTATTATCAACAAGGATGGTTTGCTTTATCCAGATTCTATGTTTGGTACAGACAGTCATACGACCATGATTAATGGTATTGGTGTACTTGGTTGGGGTGTGGGTGGTATTGAGGCGGAAGCTGCAATGTTGGGTGAAGCATCTTATTTTCCTATCCCTGAGGTGATTGGTGTTCGCCTAGCAGGGCAATTGCCTAAGGTTGCTACTGCAACGGATTTGGCTCTTAAGGTCACTCAACTTCTACGTCAGGAAAATGTAGTTGGGAAGCTTGTCGAATTCTTTGGACCAGGTTTATCTTCTCTCACATTAGCGGATCGAGCAACTGTTTCCAATATGGCTCCAGAATACGGTGCGACTTGTGGCTATTTCCCGATCGATGGAGAAACTTTACATTACATGAGATTGACCAACCGTTCGGAGGAGCATGTGGAGTTGACAGAAGCCTATGCTAAGGCTAATTATTTATTCTATGATGCTGAACGTTTTCCGTCTTATAGCAAGGTTTTAGAATTGGATTTATCGACAGTAGTTCCATCTATTTCTGGTCCTAAAAGACCACAGGATTTGATAGAATTAACAGATGCAAAAGCAGAGTTTCAGGCTAGTTTAATACGTGAAGTAGGTGTGCGTGGATTTGGTTTGGAGGAAGCAGAGTTAGATAAAATAGCCACGGTTAAGTATGTTGAAGGAGATGAGCAAATTCAAACGGGTCATGTTGCTATTGCGGCGATTACCTCGTGTACAAATACCTCCAATCCGTATGTCCTTTTGGCGGCAGGATTACTGGCAAAAAATGCGGTAGAAAAAGGTTTGGCAGTTTCTAAGACGGTCAAGACGTCATTGGCACCAGGCTCAAAAGTAGTGACTGGCTATTTGAAAAAATCAGGTTTGCAGACCTATCTAGATGCCTTAGGGTTCAATTTGGTTGGTTATGGTTGTACAACTTGTATCGGTAACTCAGGTGATCTGCGTCCTGAAGTAGCGGAGGCGATTAAGGAAGAAGATTTATTGGTCTCTGCGGTATTATCTGGAAATCGTAACTTTGAAGGACGGATTAATCCATTGGTAAAAGCTAATTTCTTAGCGAGCCCACCGCTTGTTGTTGCCTATGCTATTGCGGGAAATATAAATGTAGATTTAACAAGGGAACCGCTGGGGTATGATGAGAAGCAACAAGCTGTCTACCTCGCAGACATTATGCCAAGTCATGAGGAGGTAGATGACTACATTGAGCGTTATGTGACTCGTGACCTTTATAAGGAAGAATACCAACAGGTATTTACAGATAGTCAGGCTTGGAATGCGATTGAAACAAAGACAGATAAGAATTACAATTGGAATTCCTCTTCTACCTATATTCAAAATCCGCCCTATTTTGACAATATGCAGGCAGATTTATCCATAAAACCACTGGAAAATTTATCTGTCTTGGCTAAATTTGGCGATTCTGTAACGACAGATCATATTTCCCCGGCAGGGAATATTGCACGATTGAGTCCAGCCGCTCGTTATCTCGAAGAGAATGGCATTGCTTATAAGGATTTTAATTCTTATGGAAGTCGTCGTGGAAATCACGAAGTCATGATGCGTGGGACTTTTGCAAATATTCGTATAAAGAATGAGCTGGCAGATGGAAAAATTGGTGGTTGGACAAGAGTTGGTGATGAGATTCTTCCTATCTATGATGCGGCTATGAGTTATAAGGAAGCTGGTGTCGGTAGTATTGTTATTGCTGGTAAAGACTATGGGATGGGGTCAAGCCGTGATTGGGCAGCCAAAGGTTCAAGTTTACTTGGTGTGAAGGCTGTTCTTGCTGAGTCATTTGAGCGGATTCACCGTTCAAACTTAGTGATGATGGGTGTTCTTCCTTTACAATTTTTAGAAGGTCAGTCGGCAGAAAGTCTTGGCTTGACTGGACACGAAAGCTATACAATCGACTTGCCAGAAGATGTCGGTGTTGGTCAAATTGTAACAGTCCATGCGCAAACAGACGATGTTACAAAGGAGTTTCAAGCTCTGGTGCGGTTTGATGCGGAGGCGGATATTCGTTATTATCGCCACGGAGGTATTTTACCTATGGTAGTAAGAAAGAAACTAGGAGGAAAGGTATGACAGAAACGAATGGGTTAAAAGATGCGATTGCCTGTGATACGCGAATCAGTGCAATTGAAAATGACCGCTTGTCCTATGCAGGATATGACATTGCTGAATTGATGGAGAATAACGCTTCTTTTGAGGAAGTCATCTATCTTCTGTGGAACCTGCATTTGCCAACTCAGATTGAATTAAATTATTTTGAGAAAAGTCTGCGAAAAGAATATGCGATTTCAGATGCGGTAGAGCAATGTATTCTGATTCAATCACGGCGACATTTGCATCCTATGAGCGTGTTGCGTTCGACAGTATCTCTCCTTGGAGTATATAATGTACACGCTGAAGAGAATTCGTTGGAAGCTTTGTATGAACAATCTATTCAGATTATGGCCAAGGTTCCGACGATTATTGCAACATTTGCTCGTTTGAGACGTGGATTGGTTCCAATCGAACCGCGGTCTGATCTGGGTTTTGCGGCGAATTTTCTTTATATGCTGAATGGTGAGGAGCCGAGTGATTTGCAAATCAAAGCGTTTAATAAAGCTTTGGTGCTTCATGCTGATCATGAGTTGAATGCGTCTACTTTTGCTGCGCGTGTCACGGCATCAACGTTAACGGATTTATATTCTTGTGTCACCACGGCAATTGGGACTCTGAAAGGCTCATTGCATGGTGGTGCAAATGAACGAGTGTTTGACATGTTGCTGGCTATTCGTGAGAGTGGTGATACCGAGAGATATTTGCAGAAGAAGCTGGATTCGAAGGAAAAAATTATGGGATTTGGCCATCGAGTCTATAAAACGGTTGATCCTCGTCAAGAGTATTTGAAGGAGATGGCGCGTGATTTGACATTCGGAACAGAAGATGAAGCGTTTTATAGATTGTCAGAGGAAGTAGAGAGCTTTATTAAAAACAAAAAAGGTTTAATTCCAAACGTAGATTTTTATTCGGCAACAGTTTACCATGTGCTAGGTATTGATAGTGATATTTTTACATTGATTTTTGCAATGAGCCGTATGGCAGGGTGGATTGCACATGTCCAGGAACAACGGAAAAATAATAAATTGATTCGTCCGCGCTCTTCCTACTTAGGTGGTAGGAATTTGGTTTACATCCCGATTGGAAAGAGGTAAATATGGCAGAAAAAATCCTGATGAGAGAGGGACGGTTAATTGTCCCAGATTGTCCCGTTATTCCTTATATTGAAGGAGATGGTATTGGCAGGGATATTTGGTCAGTCAGTCAAAAAGTTATTGATGCTGCAGTGAAAAAAGCCTATACAGGTCAACGTTCTATTCAGTGGAGGGAGGTTTTTGCAGGAGAAAAGGCTTATGAATTAACAGGAACTTCTTTGCCGAATGAGACATTGTCAATAATCCGTGAGTATTTAGTTGCAATCAAAGGTCCCTTGGGGACGCCGATTGGGAAAGGTCATCGTTCTCTTAATGTTGCACTTCGTCAAGAATTAGATTTGTATGCCTGTGTGCGTCCGATTCGCTATTTTAAGGGAGTGCCAAGTCCGCTGAAAGAGCCTGAAAAGACGGATATTACTATTTTTCGTGAAAATACAGAAGATATTTATGCAGGTATTGAATGGGAGGCTGGTTCAGATGAAGTTGCCAAAGTCATTTCCTTTTTGCAAGACGAAATGGGAGTGGTAAATATCCGTTTTTCAGAATCTTCAAGTATTGGTATCAAACCGATTTCGGAAGAAGGGAGTAAACGCCTCATTCGCTCTGCAATAGAATATGCCCTAGAACATCAATTGAAGATGGTGACCTTAGTTCATAAGGGAAATATTCAAAAGTTTACAGAAGGCGGCTTCCGCAAGTGGGGTTATGAATTGGCGAAAGAAGAATTTGCTACAGAACTTGCAGAGGGGACTTTGGTAGTAAATGACATTATTGCGGATAACTTTCTGCAGCAGATTTTATTGGCGCCGGAAAACTTCCAGGTGGTTGCTCTTACAAATCTCAATGGAGATTATGCATCAGATGCTCTTGCGGCTCAGGTCGGAGGAATAGGCATCTCACCGGGTGCTAACATTAATTATCAGACAGGTCATGCCATCTTTGAAGCGACACATGGAACTGCTCCTGATATTGCAGGAAAGGATTTGGCTAATCCATGTTCCCTCTTGCTTTCGGCTTGTATGATGTTGGAATATATTGGCTGGAAAGAAGCGACTGTTTTAATTATTCAGGCCTTGGAGGACGCTTTTATAAATAAAAATGTTACGCTTGATTTTGCTAAAATTTTGGACGTTGCTCATCAATCTACTAGTCAATTTTCAGAAGTTCTAATAGATTCTATTTAATGAAGAAAAAGTAAAATGAACCTATCTTTTTATGACGGAAACATGAAAGAAAGGTAAAAAAATCTTGAAAATGATTTCAAAAAGTGGTATAATGTCCTTTGTAAGGGTTATCACAAATAACTCGCAATTTTGTAAAAATAAAGGAGAATCCAAATATGGCTTCAAAAGACTTCCACATTGTGGCAGAAACAGGTATCCACGCACGTCCAGCAACTTTGCTTGTGCAAACAGCTAGTAAATTTGCTTCAGACATCACTTTGAACTACAAAGAAAAGTCTGTTAACCTTAAATCTATCATGGGTGTTATGAGTCTTGGTGTTGGTCAAGGCGCTGACGTAACAATCTCTGCTGAAGGTGCTGATGCTGACGACGCAATCGCAGCTATCACTGAAACAATGGAAAAAGAAGGATTGGCATAAGAATATGACAGAAATGCTTAAAGGAATCGCAGCATCAGATGGTGTTGCTGTTGCTAAGGCATATCTACTCGTTCAGCCAGATTTGTCCTTCGAAACTGTTACAGTTGAAGATACAAATGCAGAGGAAGCTCGTTTGGATGCTGCTCTAGAAGCATCTCAAAACGAGCTTTCTGTTATTCGTGAGAACGCAGTAGCTAGCCTAGGTGAAGAGGCCGCAGCCGTATTTGATGCACACTTGATGGTTCTTGCTGACCCAGAAATGATTGGTCAGATTAAGGAAACAATTCGTGCGAAGAAAACAAATGCTGAGACTGGTTTGAAAGAAGTTACGGATATGTTTATCGCTATCTTTGAAGGTATGGAAGATAACCCATACATGCAAGAGCGTGCCGCAGATATTCGTGACGTAGCCAAACGTGTATTGGCACACTTGCTTGGTGTTCGCTTGCCAAACCCAGCAACTATCGACGAAGAGTCAATCGTTATCGCACATGACTTGACACCTTCAGATACAGCGCAATTAAACAAACAGTTTGTAAAAGCTTTCGTAACGAACATTGGTGGTCGTACAAGTCACTCAGCTATCATGGCTCGTACACTTGAAATTGCTGCTGTTTTGGGGACAAATAACATTACTGAAATCGTTAAAGACGGCGATGTATTGGCTGTTAACGGTATCACAGGTGATGTAGTGATTAACCCTTCTGAAGAAGTGATTGCAGAATTTAAAGCAGCTGGTGAAGCCTATGCTAAACAAAAAGCTGAATGGGCTCTTTTGAAAGATGCTCAAACAGTTACAGCTGACGGCAAACACTTTGAATTGGCAGCAAACATCGGTACACCAAAAGACGTTGAAGGTGTAAATGATAACGGTGCAGAAGCTGTTGGTCTTTACCGTACAGAATTCTTGTACATGGACTCACAAGACTTCCCAACAGAAGACGAGCAATACGAAGCTTACAAGGCTGTTCTTGAAGGTATGAACGGCAAGCCTGTTGTGGTTCGTACAATGGATATTGGTGGTGATAAGGAGCTTCCTTACTTCGACCTTCCACACGAAATGAACCCATTCCTTGGTTTCCGTGCCCTTCGTATCTCTATTTCTGAGACTGGTAACCAAATGTTCCGTACTCAGTTGCGTGCCCTTCTTCGTTCATCTGTACATGGTAAACTTCGTATCATGTTCCCGATGGTTGCCTTGTTGACTGAATTCCGTGCAGCAAAAGCAATCCTTGATGAAGAAAAAGCAAACTTGTTGGCTGAAGGTGTAGCAGTTGCAGATGATATCCAAGTAGGTATCATGATTGAAATCCCTGCAGCAGCAATGCTTGCAGACCAATTTGCCAAAGAAGTTGACTTCTTCTCAATCGGTACGAACGACTTGATCCAATATACAATGGCTGCAGACCGTATGAACGAGCAAGTTTCATACCTCTACCAACCATACAACCCATCAATCCTTCGCTTGATCAACAACGTTATCAAGGCTGCGCATGCAGAAGGTAAATGGGCTGGTATGTGTGGTGAGATGGCTGGTGACCAACAAGCTGTTCCACTTCTTGTAGGTATGGGCTTGGATGAGTTCTCTATGAGTGCAACATCTGTACTTCGTACACGTAGCCTTATGAAGAAACTTGATACAGCTAAGATGGAAGAATATGCTCACCGTGCCTTGACAGAATGTGCAACGGCAGAAGAAGTTCTTGAACTTCAAAAAGAGTATGTTGATTTCGATTAATCATTGAAAAAAGCAGGGAATTGAATCCAATGTCATTAAGTTAACTAACCTATCACATTTTGTGGTGGGTTATTTTTTATGTTACACTAAAAATAAAAGGGGAAAAGTCATGCTAGATCAGATTAAAGCTCATTTACTTGATAGTATTAACGACATCGTTTCCACCGCAAACCAGTTTGTGCTTCATCCTGAAAAAGATT